>NZ_JAVKEA010000221.1:0-39658 GCF_040221695.1 Coleofasciculus sp. E2-BRE-01
TTTCGTCATTGGTCATTGGTCATTGGTCATTGGTCATTGGTCATTGGTCATTGGTCATTGGTCATTGGTCATTGGTCATTGGTCATTGGTCATTGGTCATTGGTCATTGGTCATTGGTCATTGGTCATTGGTCATTCGTCAGGGAATAGGCAATATAAGGTAGAGTTTTGAGTTAACTTTATCATCTCCCCCATCTCCCCAATCTTCCCCATCTCCCCAATCTCCCTCATCTCCCCCAGCTCCCTCAGCTCCCCCAGCTCCCCCAGCTCCCTCATCTCCCCCATCTCCCCCATCTTCCCCATCTTCCCCATCTTCCCCATCTTCCCCATCCCTCATCAAAAATCCCGTCCTCGCCAATTAGGGGGACGGGATTATTTTTGGGAAACTCAAAATTACGATGAAGCAATAGCGAGTTTTCCGGCTACAACTAATCCTTATAAGTCGGATTTTTGGATAGCTTGTGGTGGCAATTCTGTTGGGAGGATGTCACCAAATAACAATACCAACAAATTCTCTCCTCAATCTATATCCACCAGTCGGTTTAAGGCATCGGATGGAAAAGAAGATCCGGGAAAAAGCGGTTAAATTCAATCAAAATTCCGGCGGTAATGGTTAGCCAAACAGCAATTAACACCGGGGCTAAGGACAGATACTTGAGAAAATACTGCATCACACTTCTCCTGAACGTAATAGGTAAGGTAAGTCAATCAATTTGCCAATCTCTAGATTAGCGAGGGGATACGGGAACCTCATCCGCCTTGGCATATAATTTGCCAGAGAGGGCTTCTTGCACGGCGGCTAGGGGCCAAGCAAAACCAAAGAGCATTTTATTAATTGCCAAAGGCACGTCGATGATAATTTCTTTTTCTTCGGGATTCTTTTCGCTTTGAATCGCTTGTAAATAGGCGCGACCAACCCAACCAATCCAGCCAGCCATATATAGCCAGAGAATGCTAGGAATCAGAAAGTCACCAGCTCGACTCCAGCGACCATCGGCAATCAAGTGAGGCAGTCCGTCATCACCACAGAGGGCTTCAGAATAACGCTCAAAGCGTTTTTTCCCGGACTCGGGGTCATCGGTGGTTGGACGGGCGTTCTTAGCTCGTTGCTGAAACGCAGGTGATTCACTACAGGGTGTGAGATGGTCAAAATCAGCCAAGGCTGGGGTGACAAAGCTAAACCAGAGGGTAACGGCGAAAAGTAGAGCCAACAATCGTCGCATAGAATTGTTTCCTTTTGTTACGAAATCAAAAGTTTTATGTACAAAACACAGAAACGATTTGTACACTCCAGCAATATTACTCTGAGAGGTTGAACCGAGTAAAGTTTATTTAATTAAAATGTAAATTGATTGTTTCAGGTGATGGGCGGATGGCTTGTGTTTTAGCCATAGAAACCAGTTGTGACGAAACCGCCGTGGCGGTGGTGCAGGATCGCACTTGTTGTAGTAATGTCGTGGCATCTCAGATTCCGGTACATCAGCCTTATGGGGGGATTGTGCCGGAAGTGGCGTCGCGATCGCATCTGGAAATGATTAATACGGCGATCGCGCAAGCTTTAACGGAAGCGAATCTGGGTTGGGAGGCGATTGATGGCATCGCAGCGACTTGTGCGCCCGGTTTGGTGGGTTCCCTGTTGATGGGGTTAACGGCGGCGAAAACCCTGGCGATGGTTCATTGTAAGCCGTTTCTGGGAGTGCATCACTTAGAAGGGCATATTTATGCCACCTATCTGATTGAACCTGAACTCGAACCGCCGTTTTTATGTTTGTTGGTGTCTGGGGGTCATACCAGTTTAATTTATGTTAAGGATTGTGGCGTCTATGAAATGCTGGGTTCAACTCGTGATGATGCCGCAGGTGAGGCTTTTGATAAAGTAGCCCGATTGTTACACCTGGGTTATCCTGGAGGTCCGGCGATTGATCGGTTAGCCAAGGAAGGGAATCCTCATGCTTTTAAGTTACCCGAAGGAAGGGTATCTCGTCCGAGTGGCGGGTATCACCCTTATGATTCTAGTTTTAGCGGGTTGAAGACGGCTGTCTTACGGTTAGTGCAACAATTAGAACAAAAAGGGGATGAATTACCCGTTCCGGATATTGCGGCGTCGTTCCAGGAAACCGTAGCGCGATCGCTCACTAAACGGGCGGTTAATTGCGCGATCGATTATGGGTTAACGACTATTGCTGTTGGGGGAGGCGTTGCGGCAAATAGTGGATTGAGACAGCACCTACAAGCGGCGGCGTCATCTCACAAGTTGCGCGTTCTTTTCCCACCGATTAAATATTGTACCGATAACGCTGCCATGATTGGTTGTGCGGCGGCGGATCATCTGAATCGGGGACATACCTCTCCTTTAACCATTGGCGTACAGTCACGGCTACCGATTACCAAGGTTATGGAATTGTATAGCAAAAGGCAGAGGGCAGAGGGCAGAAGGCAGAAGGGATAAAGATTGACTGGTCAATGTTTCCGTTCTTTTGTTCTGGGGGAACTTCAGTTTAACTAACTGCGAAACCGTCGTACTGGCGAAGGAAAGGTGAATGGTAGGCTAGGACAATATCTGTTTTAGGAATGCCGGATTCAATCAGTTCATTAGCTACGCCGACTTCTGTACCATCATACTGAATCCAAAGTTTCTCTCCTTTAATATCAATATGAATTAGGGCACCGTATACACGTTTTTTTTGAAGCCATCCCGTGCGTACAACTTGATAATGATCTCGATCTTGATCGAACAAAACATCCATCTCGATTTCGCCATAGGCAGGTTTGATTTGGCTATGGGCAATTAGGATGTCTTGAACAATCTGTCGATATTGGCTCACTTTATCCATTGCACAATCTTCGACTTTCTGTTCTTCAGTTATATTAAGAGTTGACGGATTTGATCTGCCAGGGTTTGGCTAGCGCTATCCGCCGTTACCAATTCGATTTGTTCAGCACTGCTAGCACCTAATCCTAGTTCTACGGCTCGTTGAATTTGCTCTAACTGCCAAATTGAACCACTAGAAACCGCATCAGTAGTGCCAAGCGATCGCAAGATGGCAATGGCGACAGCATCAACCGCCACGCGATCGGTTCCCGCTAGCATTACCTCGGCTTTTACCTTCTTCCCAGAGGCGGGTCCACCATTGACAAAGGCGTCTACCCCATCCAATAGAATCAGCGCGGGTTTGTAGGCTTGGTTAATTTCGGCAATCATGACTCGTTGGTGAGGAGAGGAATGTAAATCCTGCATATAATTAAACGAATCCCCCGGCACATATTTGGCAACCATCCCCACGGAATTTTTCAGCGACAGGGTAAAATGACCGCCAAAACGATGAGTTTTCAAGCAACAGGTATTAACAATCGCCCCTGCATCTAAAATCGGACGAGCAAAGGCAAAGCCTTTTTGCCAGTGGGTTCCCTCGGCGGAAATATACTGCCATTGATCGGCATCCATCTCATCAAAAACAATCGTTTCTAAGCCATAGCGATCTGCCAATTGAAACACCTGTTTTTGTTCCATGGCTTGACGAGTATCTGCCATCCCAGAGCGATCGCCTATTGTAATTCCTTGGCTTCCAGCCGTCTGTAACTCTTGCACCAGCGCCTCTAGGAGTTGCGTATCTGTTGCGGCTGGAGCCGGATCTCCGGTGTTATAGTTGGGTTTAAGGAATATAGTGCGATCAGAGAGTCCTTCAGGTTGTAGCAAGTCCAGTGCTTTTTGAGTTCCTGCAACTCGGTCATCAGTACGCACCAGAACCACTTTACTCACATTACCGGATGGAGACTGAGCGATGGGGGTGGCTGTGGTGGTGGGAACGGTTGCATCAACGGCTGCATCAGGTGTTGACGAGGTGGAATTCCCGGTTCTGCAAGCTGAAGGTAGAATTGAGGTTCCCGCAGCGAGTGCGGCTAAACGCAGAACGCGGCGTCGTTTGTATTTGCGAGTGGAGTGATTGGGTTGCATGGTGGCTTAAGTTTAAAAACAACAGTTCTGAATTAAATTGGCTCAGAGCTAAAACCTTTTGATATCTTGTACCATTTTAAATCAGTCCGCACATTCGCCAAGAACTCAAGTTCTTGGCTAACAGCTTAAGTCCACTAAAGTGGACTGAAAATTGTGTATCAGGTCTACCTAAACTATTATTAGTATCGTCTATTTTGCCATAATGGCGAAAGCATTGTAGTGCGAGCATCTTGCTCGCTACTAATACCCAATTTAAATGCATGACAGCTTATACCCAATTTAAATGCGTGATAGCTTACCAGATTTGGCTTGCAGGATCAGTTTCAAAATGGTCTTGTACGAAATAGTTTCATGGTAATATTCGCATAAGGATTTCCACAGGTTTGGATGTAGACTTGCCTGTGGATGTTTAATCTGAACTTGCCGAAATGCATCCAGCAAACTCAGATTTTCTTCTTCTTTTAAGGTAGCTACAGCAAATAAACTGGAACGACTGATTCCTGCACCACAGACAATTAGCACCGTTTTACTCTTGGCTTTTTCCTGGCGAACAAACTCAACACCTGCTTTTAGCTGTTCAAAAGGCAGCGGTTGACCATCTTCAACGGGAATATAATGGGATATAATATTAGGCTGTTGTACCTTTTCAGCTAGGTGTAACATTGCACCAATTTGGTGATGCTGGAGCAAGTCATAATCTAGACTTTCTCTATATTTGCCTATGTATAACCACGGTCTAATACAATACATTTTTTATTTTAATTTAAACGATAGGTCTATTTTAATCTACCTATTGTAGATGTACAACATTGCCCATTGGTATCAATTTAAGGTGAAACCCCTCACCCCCAGCCCCTCTCCCACTCAGGGGAGAGGGGAGCAAGAAAGGTGTTACAGCAGATTGCAGGTAAATGAATTATACCTACATAGTGATACTAATTGATTAGGGAAAAATACTATAACTCACGAACTTACAACGAGGCTGTATATTTCAAATATAGCCAGCTACATCTTTTATCATTAATCGTTCCGGTTCCCCTTCTCCTGTGCAACAAAAGCGAAGCATCCTCTGTCCTCCCCCTCTTGTAGGGGGGAACGAGGGGGGTGGGAGAAGGGGTTAGGGGATGAGGGTAAAATACTTGCCAGCATTAGTTCTCACCTTAAATGAACACGGATGGGCATTGTCGTGCCCTGACATGTAGCGCCGTTGCCGCAAATTTACGTAAATTCTCAATCTAATGGTACGAAAAATCAGATCACAAATCGGGTTCAATACCTGCGGCTCGCAATTGTTCGGCTAATCGCTCTGCTTTTTTACGTTCCTGTTCGAGTTGTTCTTCTGCAACAATCGCCCGGTTTTGGGCAACTTGTAACTGTCGCTGTACCTCTAGATAATCAGCAAACAGTTGACCGTCAGGGCGGTAAATCACTAATGTTTCTTCAGTGAGTTCAAAGCGAATTACCAACCGAGGGGAAACCCAACCATTCATCTGCTCAATGACATCGAGCCACGATTCTGAGCGACTCCATCCCATTAAGCGGTTTTTATGGGGATCGTAGAGATAGTATTCTTCGACTCCATAGCGATCGTAAAATAACAACTTCCGGTTCATTTCCTTTCGCCTGTTTCCTGGAGAAAGAATTTCAAACACAACCTGGGGCGCGATATCATTTTCTTGCCACTGCTGATAAGATCCTCTATCTCCTTTCGGTACGCCAAACACGACCATCACATCTGGAGCTTGGCGTAATTTGTTATTCCCTTCCTCTGGATACCAAAGTAAGTCTCCCGCCACAAAAACAGTATTATCTGAGGCAAATAGCCAAGCCAAGTTATAATAAATGACGGTAATCCAGCGGAATTGAATTGTATTATCTGCTATCGGTTTTCCGTCACTATCGGGATAAATGATTTCGTGATCGGTTTGGTATACCAGTTGTGTTGTCATAGTTGCTGTTAAATCAACTGTACTACTGTTTCTTTGATAGTTATTTTTCCATTATATTTTGTCTTACCTTCACCCCAATCTTAAAAAACCGACCCTTATTAGCTGGGGATGAGAAAGTTGTTCCCAAATGTACCATCAGATTCTGGTAATTGAGTATGGTCAGGTAGGGTTTTGGGAAAGGTTGGTGAGTTAGCCGTAGAAGTCATCGGAACCTAGGGATAACAGCTCTAACTGTATCTTAGTCTTAACGGCTGAGTTTCTCACTAGAATATTGAAGCCAAAAGCCATCCTAATCCAAGTCCTAACCAAGATGTTCCCAGCAAAATTAGAAAGGTGTGAAACTTGCTGAAGGATTCTTGTAACCCCTCCCTAACCCCAGCCTCAACCAAAACCGTAGGCACAGCCATAATCCAAAACATAATCCAAGACGCAGCTTCAACCAAAGCCCCAGCAGCCCAAAACACAGGCACAGCCCAAGCCACAGACCTAGGCCAAGCCACAGGCATAGCACAAGTCGCAGACATAGCACAAGCCACAACCACACCCAAAACTTCAAGCTCCTGACCAAACAAAAAGCCTATCACTAGGTAGAATCCTGCTGATAGCGTTAGCAAAGCCCACGGATTAGTTCTGGTTTTTCGAGCATCTGCTGTTTTAGAAGGTTGCCTAGAAGTCTGATGGTCTGAAGGACGAACAACCTCTTGCCTGTGAACTCGAGCAGCTGGAGGCGGAGTTACTGCTCTTGGCTCTTCCAGCAACTTCAACCACGCCTGCATCGACTGAGGACGCTTTTTTGGCTTCAACGCCATCCCTTTGAGAATTGCCCGATTGACCTGCTTACTAATCCCTGGAACAATTCGCCGAGGTTCAATCAAAGGTTCCTGATAAAGCTTGCGATCCAAACTCTTAGTAGGACGTTGACCTGTCAGTGTATAATAAAGCGTTGCCGCTAAACAATAAACATCGACATTTGGCTCCCGACTTCCCCGGAGTAACTGCTCATAAGGCGCAAATCCCTCATTACCAACTGCTCCTGTTGAAGTGTATGTTGAGGGAACCAGTTCTTTAGCAATACCAAAATCAATTAAAACCGCTTTGCCATTTTGCCGTAATAAAATATTGCCCGGATGAGCATCTCGATGAGTCAACCCTACCTGATGCACTAGAGTTAAAACTTCCCCAATTTGGCGAATATATCTCACCGCTTCAGCTTCTGGTATCGCTCCCCTGCGCCTGACTAACTCAAATAAATTTTCCCCATCCACAAAATTCATCACCAAGCAGGAAATTATCCCTTCTTGAAACAAGTCATGCACTCCGACAATAGAGGGATGCGGATCTCTGGATAGTCGGGCTAATATCTGTGCTTCTTCAATAAATCGAGCCACATACTTGTGATAATCTGGCTCGTATTGAAGATACTCGTTAGGCGTTTTAATGACAACATAATGATTGAGGGATACGTGCCGCGCCTTATAAGTGATTCCGAAACCACCTTGTCCCAGAACTCCTTGAATCACATATTTACCGCCTTGTAATTGTTTCCCTGTTGCCCAAACCATGGCTATTTTGAGGTAATTCTAGAATTGTCTATGGCGAAATCGTCGATGATGGAGTAGGAGAGGTGGGTGACTGAGGCTTTAATCGATCCATCCAGTCTGACAAAGGTCCGAAGAATGCCACAATTAAACTTAGCACCGCTACAATCAATCCCGCGATCGCAATTTTTTGCTCTAAGGTTAATCCTTTCTTCACAGGTGGTGGCGTCGGTTCAGGGGGAGGGGGGATCAACCCCAAAGAATCTAACCATTCTCGCATCGACTGGGGGCGCTGCTTGGGTTCTAACTTCATACCCTGGAGAATCAGCCGATTTGTGCGATCGCTAATCTGATCGTTATACTCTTTTGGTGGAACTAAACGCTCACGGTCTAGCTTACGCTTAATTGCACTCACAGGTTTGTGTCCGGTTAACAGTTCATACAACGTCGCCGCTAAGGAATAAACATCCGTATATTCTCCCGGTTTCTCAGCCAGTCGGGAATAGAGTTCCATTGGCGCAAACCCGTCTGAGGCTTCTTTTGTCCGTACTGAAGTTACCTCGCAGTCAAACTCCAGCGCTAAATCAAAATCTATTAAAACAGCTTCCGCTTTTCCATCACGAACATGGACAATAATATTGCCCGGTTTCACATCCCGATGAATCAAACCATCCCGATGCACCTCAATCAGCGCCTCACCAATTTGCTGAATATAATTGAGGGCTTCCGCTTCTGGGAGCATTTTCTGGGCGCGGTAGGCTAAACTTACCCCATCCACATAATCCATGACAATGCACCACCGTTTCCCCTGTTTAAAAAGTTCTCGGACTTTAACAATATGAGGATGATTACAACCTCTGAGTTTTACCGCTTCCTGACAAAACTTGGTTTCCAGTCGGTTTTGTTCTTGTGGGGTGAGGGAATTGAGGAGTGCATCATTCAAGGTTTTGATCACCCAGCGACAATCGTCTCCATCCTTTACCAGATAGGTAATCCCCAAACGTCCTTGTCCCAGTTGTCTCTCTAAGATGTACTTACCGTTATAAAGCGCATCCCCTGTCGCCCAAACCATGGTGTGCCATTCTCAAAACTTAGGTTAATTTTGACACAGTATATCGGAGACTGTAGGGGCGCACCGACGTGCAACTTAAGCTCAACCCCTCTCCCACGCCAGCCCTCACCCCCAGCCCCTCTCCCAAGCTTGGGAGAGGGGAGCAAGAGGGGAGCAAGAGGGGAGCAAGAGGGGAGCAAGAGGGGAGCAAGAGGGGAGCAAGAGGGGAGCAAGAGGGGAGCAAGAGGGGAGCAAGAGGGGAGCAAGAGGGGAGCAAGAGAATCCGGTTCCCCTTCTCCCGTGCAACAAAAGCGAAGCATCCTCTGTCCTCCCCCCTCTTGTAGTGTGAGCATCTTGCTCACTACCTAAAACACCACTGAAACCCGAAAACATAAAGGTGTCGAGAACGATTAAAGGTTCAGTGCAAGATTTCAGTCAGCTATTCAGTGATATTAGAAATGATTACGATTTGCTTGATTCTACTCCTCTAAAATCTCAACCAAATCCTCAATCATCACATCAAACGTGCGAGCTAACTTATAGAGGGCAGTATAATCGACCATTGACATTCCAGGACGACGGGCATAACTTCTCACCGTACTGTAAATTACACCAGAACGGTCGGACACTTCCTTCAACGTCCATCCCTTCTCTTGTGCAAGTTCTCGAATCTTTAGCCTAACTAACCCCATCCTTGACAAATGATGCAGTTGCATCGTTTAATGAGAGAACCTGAAAAAGCGATCGCTCTTTCTGTCTCGCAAACTTAAGAGCGATCGCACCAATGCCCCATTAAATGGGAAGTATCTTCTATGTTATCAACACATACCACAAAAACGCCCACCTTTGAAGCATCAAAACTAAATTACAAATCCTCCACCCGTCACCCCCTGGCACGATTCGTCACCGTCGAGACAGTTTCCTTGCTGTTTAACCGCTCTCCCGACGAGATTTATCGCATTGAATGCTGGCAAAATATTGTTTATGTTCACGGTAAAGGGTTGAGCCGATTCGTCAGCTACGCAGACTTTCCACCAATCCTGGAAGCCGAACCTCCCACCCCTCAAGATATGGTGCGTTGGCGTAAGCGCTGGAAATCTCCAATTGCCCCAGAATTTTGGACAACATTCTATAGATATCAGTTCAACCGAGCAACGAGTGAATCGCAGTTGCTAGCGTGGGGACAATTCGTTGGCATTGTCAAAGGGTTGCTATCAACAGCCGCCCTGCAACACCTGCGCCAAGTCTACCAGCTAGAACAATATTGGTGGCGTCACTTTTGACGGCTGAATCTGGCTCAACTTAAGGAGAACAAAACCATGATAGATCAACGTGCGATCGCATCAACTTTAACCCTTCCCCCGCTGGAAAACGGCGATAAACTCACCCGCATCGAATTTGAGCGCCGCTACCATGCTATCCCCCAGGTAAAAAAAGCGGAATTAATCGAAGGAATCGTTTATATGGCATCACCGTTACGCCTCAGAAAACATGGAGAACCCCATGCTCGAATCATGACATGGTTGGGTACTTACTGGGCAGCAACTCCTGGAGTCGGATTAGCAGACAATACAACGGTACGCCTGGATACTGATAACGAACCCCAACCCGATGCGTTATTAAGAATTGAGAGAGGAGGGCAATCCTACGTTAGCGATGACGATTATGTCGAAGGTGCGCCCGAATTAATTGTAGAAATTGCCGCCAGTACCGCCTCCATCGATTTACATGACAAACTTAATGTTTACCGCCGTAATCAGGTACAAGAGTATTTAGTGTGGCGAGTGTATGATCAGCAATTCGATTGGTTTAAGTTACAAGAGGGTGAGTATATCCAGCTAGAACCCAATGAAAATGGTATTATTTGTAGTGAAACCTTTCCTGGCTTGTGGTTAAAACAATCCGCCTTACTTGCTGGAGATTTAGCCCAGGTATTGGAGATTGTCCAACAGGGCATAGCCACAGCAGAACATCAGATGTTTATTGAGTCCTTATCGAGGGAGTAATCATGGGACGAAAAGCGAAACTAAAACAACTTCGACGCCAAAGCCAAGGACAAAAACAGTCGCCAACGTCAACACAACCAACCGACTTTGAGTCAACCCAATTTGTGCAACAACTTCAAGGTGAAGGCTATAAGCTTGATCAAGCGCAGCATTCTCCAGACGTGCCATTGCCAAAGCCGTTAAAAAAACCCAATCCCCAGTTATAACTATTTACAGCCAAACTGTAGGGTGCGTTAGCAAAGCGTAACGCACCAATCATTCCTTAACATAGCCGTACCAAGACAGGTTAAAATCTAAAGAGGATTTACAAAGTAAGCTGTGCGGTTTCCAGCCAATCAAAAATTCGGTCTAATTGCTCTAATGAAATGAGTCCATATTGCCACAACGTCATCGGTAATAGATTAGGACTCTCTTCCTGATGGCGTAAGGCTAAGGAAATCGCTGACGATGGAATCGCCAACTCCTCTCGTAAAAAGTGAATAAACTTGTCAAGTGCTGCGGATTTCATGGTTCTGGGTATGGGATACTGGAGATGGTTAGTAGTAAGGTACACTTAACGGGGATCAAAAAACCTCACCCATTAGAGTTATTCTAGTGCCGCATGATAGTACCGTAGGATGGGCATTACTCACTAACCTTAAGTCAGTACCATTGCCTTAACTTCCATACAACCGTTCACCTGTTCCCGGCAGAAGTGTCAGCATTCTCGGATTAATACGCTCTCCCACAGTGACTTCAATATCACCATCCCATTCCTCAATCGAGAGAACCTTATTATTGGCTCCTTCATAATCAAAATAGCGACAACGTTCTGCTGTGCGGTGCAACGTTGTTCCTGTGCGCGTCATGTCCGCCACACCAGATTCTACACAGCGATAGATGTCACCGTCAAAGGTTAACTGCTTAGGAGGTTCTCCACTCATCTCTAACTGCTGCGTTGGCTCTAATAATGCCACTTCTACTCGGTCATCTTCATCTACAGAAAGCCAACAAATACGCTCTCCATCTTGCAGTAAATACTCGTACCAAGCATAGTCGCCAACATTGTAAGTCAGTTTTCCCTCCACTACCCAATCTGTCCCCATGTACTGGACAATATCACCAACTTCCAGAGTAAAAACGGTACGTTCTTCTAGGGGTAAACGTCCACGTTCACCAAGTCCTGATAACTGTCCCCGTTGCTGAAGGACTAGCAAAACAACAGCCGTAGCAATAATTACAATAATTCCAATCCAAACAAATACTATCATCTGACGTATGACTGACTACTGATGGAGAAGGGCGGGTTTTGTTGCACAGTTATTTTATCAATAGCTGACTGTAGTTCCTAAACCCGCCCCTACACGACAAAGGGCAGGTTTTGTTGCACAGTTATCGGTTAGCTAGTGGCGTGGCACACCTTAATTGGTGGATTAGAATTGTAGGGGCGCAAGGCTTGCACCCGGTTTAACCCTAAGCGAAGTCGAAGGGTTAAACGTCAAATCTATTCCACAATTTTAGTTGAACAGTTATCGGTTAGCTAGGGCGGGTTTCGTTGTTCAGTTATTTCACCAATAGCCAATTGTAGTTCCTGAACCCGCCCCTACAATTGACTAATGATTAATAGGCTGTCCAACGAGGGTCAGATTGATACCGCACAATCACGGGATGAGAGAGGCGATTTACCTCCACATTGCCTAATTGGACATCCCCAGGCAACTCAAATAAATGATGCAAAATCGGCTCAGTCAGATAGCGCGTTGACACCGATAAGGTCAGCCTATCTGCTTGAATCGATTGCCGCGACGCCAAGACAAAACCCCAAGGTCCGAAGCTGGGAACGTTCGCCACATAAGGATGAGTTGATAATCCCACATCCGATAGGGTTGCCACAATACAGCTTAGAACATCTGGGGCAAAAAAAGGACTCGAGGCTTGGGTGACAAAAACGCCATTCTCTGCCAGTCGCGGTAACAAACGCTGGTAAAACCCTTCCGCATACAGCTTGGCAAGCACTTCTCGGTCAGGGTCAGGAAAATCGGCGATAATTACATCAAAGGTTTCATTTAAGGCGGGTGCTGTAACAAAGGCATCGGCGTTAATCACCTGAACACGCGAATCAGTTAATGCTCCCCCATTTAACCGCACCAACTGGGGATGAGACTGGGCTAACTTAACCACTTCCGCATCTAACTCAATCAGCACCACTTGTTCCACCTCTTGCCACTTCAGCACTTCCCGCACCGCCATCCCATCCCCTGCACCCATGACTAGCACACGACGCCTGTTCTGACTGGCACTCATCGCCGGATGTACCAAGGCTTCATGGTAGCGGTATTCATCCAGGGTAGATAGTTGCAAATCCCCATCCAAGAACAATCGCAAATCTTGTCCTCGGCGCGTCAAGACAATCCGTTGATAGGGGGATTGAATCCGGGTAATCACAGGAGCTTGATACAACGTATTTTCCAGCCGATTACTGATGGGAATTGCGGCAGGTGCGGATAATGTCAGAATAACGCCTAAACTTAAGCCCAGATATCCCCAACGGCGCAGCCGAGGAAACTGCTGTCCAATAGCAAACACCATAAAGGCGGGTAATGCGCCCAGAACAAAAGCGGCGGGGAATAAGCCAATTAACGGTAATAGCAATACGGGAAACAGCAACGAACCCAACAACGCCCCGACATAATCCAGCGCCAAAACCCCAGCCAGCGCCTCCCGCACGCCCTCCTCCAATTCCAGCACTCGCGTCAGTAGGGGAACTTCCAAACCCGCTAAAATGCCCAGTAATATAGTGACCAGGAATAATCCCAACCAGAGGAAACCATTGACGACAAATAGGGCAAATAGTCCTAAGGGTAATAATGCCGTCAGGGGAGCCATTAGCAGTTCAACTTGAAGAAATGCCACCAGAAGTTGGCGTTGTTGGAGCCAAGGAGGGGACTTTGGCGCGATAAATTGACTTAAGTAAGAGCCAATTCCCATGGCTGCCAAAAAGCCGCCGATAGCTACTCCAAAAGACAGCGCTTGATTCCCCACCAAGTAGCTAGCCAGGGTTCCTAGTAACAGTTCAACTGCTAATCCACAGCTAGAGGAAACCGCCGCCGCCGCTAAAAGTAGCCGACGTTGCAGCCGATTTAATGATGAAACCGGGGGTTGAGTGACGGGTTCAACATTGGAGTTGTCTGTTGAGACTCCCTGATGTGCCATGAATTTTTAGTTATGAGCAGTTATCAGTTATCAGGAGATGGGGGAGATGAGGGAGATGGGGGAGAGATTTCCCAATCAACGAATAACAAATGACAAATGACAAATGACGAATGACAAATGACGAATGACAAATGACGAATCCCTATTTTCCTGCACTCGGACCGCCGCCACGAAATCCGCCATAAGACGACCGATTGGGTAAAAGAATCCAGGTTCCTCCCCGATATTGACCCGATAATCCTGTTCCATGTCGGGGCCAATAGTTGTCCTGTTTATCGGCTCGTAGGACAAGGGCAGAACGCTGGGTATATCCGGCTGTAATTGTCAAGAGGGCGATCGCGATCGCAGCCCCGGCAAAAATTTTAGTTAACATCTGTGAAACTCCTAGGATGAACAGAGTTTTGAGTTCTCTACTCAGACAATGAACGAGTGCTTGATTAGGGGTGTTTATCTTGGGGATAATCCGATAAAGGAGATGGGCTAATGTGGACAACCTCCACGGGAACCAGAGTGCGGTTGCGATCGCGTACTGTCAGCTTGGTCTGATCCACGGGTGCATCTGGCGTCACCTCGACATGAAACCCATAAGAACTGCGAGGGTCTAAGGTGAAAAAACATTGGAGTTGATGCCTCCTGGTCTCTTCTGTTCCCAAGATTAGATGCATAGGTAAAGTACGGGCATAGACTTGTTCCCCATAAGCATCATTAATAACCAGACGGGCGGTGAGTTGTCGGGGGAAGGTTTCGTCAGCTTTAACATTGATCTTGACCCGCACGAGTTGATCAGCCCCTCCCACCGTAGCGCGTCCACTGGGATCGCTATCTTGAATAGTTTTCGCGATCGCGGTTTTCCCTGAGACGGGTGTGGCAATGATGGCGATAATTCCCAAAATTGTCGAACCGATTAAACCTGACCACAAATAGCGGGTATCTACAACCCCATTTTCCACCGTCACCTTAAATTCCACGGGTTGTTGGAGTTCTTGTCCAGAGGTGTTACCGTACTCCAACATGGCAATTGCCACGGTTATTTGCTCATTTTTCTTTGCCTGAACGTCGAGTCCTCCCTGCAAATCCGATTCCGACCAACTCCCTGACTCTCCATCCTCGTACCACGTCCCCGACTCACTCCAGGCTTCCTTCATCGCAGAGGCGATCGCGTCTCCATTTTGATCAAGAATTTGAATTTCGTAGATCACCCAGGTATTGCTTGGCAGCAATGCTCTCACATCAATCCGCAACGCACCAATAAGTTGAGGTTCGAGTTGAGTCGATTCCAGTTGCACCGATTCCTCTGGTTCAACGGATACTGTTTCTGATGTCAGCCTTTTATAGAAGAACTGAGACCCCATTAATGCCAGTAGCACTAATCCTGCTGCTCCCAAAGCGATGTAAGACCAGGGATCGATAAAACGACTCGTTTGCTGAGTTTTGGTAGTGACTGGCATTGGCTTGAAGTTCAATTCAAATCGTCTAGAGAACTGAAACACGTCGTTTCAGTCCATTGTTGCTTCTGTTTAATCCGAGAAATTAGCTAGTAAGTACCTGGATATAAAGTGTGTTGGGCTGAGTTAAGAATTGTAAAAAACCTTAATTCCTTGTTCCTGTTCCCTGCTCGTGAGTTTCCTGATCTCAACCGTTAACGTTAATGAAAATCCGACTACTTAGTACAATTTTATCGTTAGGACTGATTACCGAATCCGAATCCGGATTCCCGAAGAACGATTAATCACATTTGAGCCTCGGATGCGGACTCTACCTGACCGAACTCGGCGTCTGGTAGACCGGGGTGTATCAATAATCACAGGATCAACCAGGACAGAATCGGAAATAGTGGAATCGATAATCGTGGGGTTAATTAGTGTAGAATCACGAATGGTTCCCCGAATCGGCTCTTTATATCGATAATCGTCGCGATCGCGATCGTTGCCATAGGATGAACCCCCAGAGGAGAAGGCACAAGGTCGCCCTGTGACCGGATTAACTGGCACCGGTGCTGGGATGGGGCTACCATAAATCACCGAAGAACAGCGCGATGATTGAATTGGTCTAGCGTCTACAGCGCTATCCCCCACTATCATCCAAACCACTCCCACAGTTAAAGGCGTGAGCATGATGTTCAGCCAATGGCGTTGCAGGAGAGAAAATTTCAGCATCGTTTCACCTCAAAATATGTTATGTAGCAAGTCAGTGATTTAGTGAAGCGCAAAATTTGATCCCTTATCCGGCGATCCTTTCCTCTTATCAGTGTACCTATTTAAATGAATACGGTTGTCAGTCCCACCCTTGAAGGGAATATCAGGCTGACCCCTTCGTTCCTTAGCGCTTTAATTCCGACGGATTTTCGTGTACTTTCAAGATACAAGCCTAAAGCCAGCTCCAACTTCACCCAATGGCACTAACTTAGTGTCTCGATAATGATGTCAAGTTTTTGACCAATGACCAATGACCAATGACAAAGAACCGTTCCGCGTCGAATACCAAACTGGAAAAGCTACCTTTGAGCGGGGTGACTATCGCGCTGCGGTGAAGCATCTCGAAAAAGCCTGCGCCCTGATCAACCGCAATTCTCGCGTCGGGGGGGAGGCGCAAATGTGGCTAGTTACAGCTTATGAAGCCGCCGGACAACAAACGGAAGCGATCGCCCTCGGTCAGCAATTGACGAAACATCCTGACTTAGAGATTCGCAAACAGTCCACAGGCTTACTCTACATCCTCCAAGCCCCCCAACTCAAGCGACCCGAAGAATGGATGACCAAGATTCCCGATTTAGGTGCTATTTCTGAAAGTGATCCTAGAGATCGCCGGGGTAGTGGGGTGACTAGAAGCAATCCCAGTTTGAAAAAGTCAGTTGAACCGGAGGCGATCGATCTGAGTACGATTAATACCAAAGATAATCAGTTTATCTGGGTGGCTCTGGTTGTTATTGCTGCATTAGTGGGTGGACTCTTATGGTGGGGAATTTAACCTTAAAACGGTTCCCTGTTCCCCCTGCTCCCAGACGTGCCATGGCACGTCTCTACATTGCTCCCCCTTCCCACCCCTTCGGGGAAGCAAGCTACGCAGGGAAGGGGGCTGGGGGGTTAGGTTTTTCCAATTCGCCAGCAAAGTTCTACGAGGAGGGCAGTTTTAATCTGAAGTTCCCCTTTGACAAATCGCTACACTGTATGCATATCCAGGCTTAGGGCGATTTGACTCTTGGCTTCACTGGGTACAAATCAGGCTGACGCCCTTCACTCTATCACTGTTACGATGATAGATAGGGCGTACCTTTAAATCAACATCTCGACTTCGCGGCAATTGAGCCTGTCGAAATTCGATGTTGACCCTTCGACTTCGCTCAGGGTCAATTGTTTTGTAGCTGCGGAAGGCTTGCTCAACTTTTGATAAGCTTTTATAAGCTTTGACAGTCTCTTCGGTTGTCAACGTTTCTTCTCTTACGGAACTTCTCACCACATATAAGCCATCTAATGTGGCTTCTTCATTGATGCTTTCAGTATTTCTCTGATAATCGTCAATCGGGATGGGGGAAACTTCAGAATAAACAATGGTAGGGGCTTTGTAACCAAGCCCCTCAAACCTGGGTTACTGTTCTTAAATTACGGAAGCTGAGAAATTGCTGCCTGTTGATAATAGTGACTCAAAATCTGTTGATAGTTAACACCCTGTTGCGCTAGATTATGCGCCCCCCATTGACTTAATCCTAATCCGTGACCATACCCGCGACCACTAACTTGAAAACTGCCACCCATATTACTCACCGTAAACAGGGTGCTTTTCAGTACCAGCGCCTTACGCATATCATTGCCACTAACCCGCTTACTCCCGCCTGTTCCCTTTACTCGCATGGTGACAACGCGCCCATGGGGAGTTGTCCGTTCTGGGGTCATAGAAGTGACGCGCCCAACTCCACCAATCCGGCGTCCTAATTCGCTACCGGAAAAGGTTTGAGTCCATTGATAGACAGGTGCGCCCACATCATAATCGGGAACTCCTCGCAGATAGGCTAGGGGTTTACTCCAAATATCTTCGACATTTTCAGTATGTCCACCCGACGAGGAATGGAAAACCGATAGAATCACATCACCGCCGTAGGTTAAAATCTGTCCGGCTGTGGCGTTGACGGCGGTATGAGTGCTTTCGGCTTCAGTGTCCATTCCCTTGTAGACTTGCCACTTGACTGTATCACCAACATCGTAGATGCTATTCCCTGATTCAGATCGTTTATAGAGGGCGTAGGTACGAGCCGCAACCGCTTGGGCTTTGAGGGCTTCTTGGGGCCAACTCGGACTCATTTCGGAACCAATCACGCTGTAGAGATATTGCTCAAAGTCCACATGATTAACCGCCGTTAATCGTCCCCCCGTCGCCACTAATCGAGTCCGCCCCCGATACCAGCGATCGCCTATCCAAACCAAACCATCCTCAGTGGGTTCAATCCACAGTGATCCTGAACTCCAGTTACCTAAACGAACCCCACTTCCTCCAGATTGGGCGTCAAAACCATTCATCGGCGCCAGTTCTCCCACAGGTTGACCCGCGCTATCGCGAACAATGGCTTTGGTTGAACTTCCCACCTTAACGCGACTGACGCCTTCTTCAATCGCCACCCGTAATTCCGTTAGGGCTTGGGCGGGACTGACTAAGATCATCCACAATAAAAAAGAGAGCCACCAATGACGCCCTCCAGAGCGAATCATTAACTTGAGCATATTTACCACAGTGAAGGGAAAACGTCTAGATGTCATCTGTAAAACTTCCTTATCCGAAGACTACTCTCGGTTTCATAATTAACAGAGATGGAATTGCCAATCTTGGTCGTCGCTAGATTATTCCGTTCCCGATACTGGAACCAAGAATCCGCACGCTGATTTTTGCTCTGGCTAAGATTGCATCCCTTAAAAAGATTGACAGGCATATTTTTAGCATGTTTCTTGCTCATCGGCTAGTGCGGGGCGATCCCAGCGGTATAATCTCCTGTCAGGGAAATCTCTCCCTTCCCATTTCCTATTGCCTAGAGTCCTATTGCCTAGAGTCCTATTCCCTATTTCCTGTTCCCTATTTCCTGTTCCCTATTTTCTAATCATGGACAAACCAAACGAGTTGATTCAAACTCCCCAGCCCCCTCTGGTTGAACCCAAGATTCTCCAGCAACTCTCGGAAGAAGTGGTGCTTTCACCCTCTTATTTAGTGTTAATGGGCATGGCGGGCATTTTATCCGCCATTGCCTTGTTGAACAATTCGATTCCAATTCTGATTGGTTCGATGATTATTGCCCCAGCGTTTCTACCGTTATCATTGGTCGCCTTTGCCCTAGTTGCAGGTCAACCCAGGCTGGCGCTACGAGGTTTCACTGTGGCTCTAGTCGGGCTATTCGTGGCGACAATTTCAGCCATGGCGACTGTATGGGTATTCAATACCAGCGCAATTCTGCCTTCTCATGACAATCTCCTGAATAAACCCCTACTGGAAGAACGGGTAGAACCGGGTTGGTACAGTGTGGTGGTGGCTTTGGCGGCGGGGGTGTCTGGAACCATTGCTTTAGTGAAACAGAAAGTCGATACATTAGTGGGAACGGTTGCAGCTTTAGCATTAGTCCCGGCGGCGGCTGCTGCTGCGATCGCATTTATGTCCCATGATCCGCTTCGGGGGGTTGGTGGCTTGGAGTTGCTGGCGATTAATGTTGGGTTAATTATCTTGGCAGGTATGATTACGGTGCTGATGATCGGATCTGAGCCGTCGAGTTAACGTCAGGGATTAAGATGATGCAGGCAGTTGGGAATACAATTAGCTGGGCATTGGGACTCGAAGCCCCAACGCTCAATGTGTGGCAGATGGGATTACGGGCAGCGGTTATCTACGGGGCGGCGCTGATCATGGTGCGGGTGATTGGCGATCGCCGTTTTATCGGTAAACATGCGGCGATGGATGTGCTGTTGGGTGTGATTCTGGGGTCTACCTTGAGTCGTGCGATTAATGGGGCTGCGCCCTATTTTCCCACATTAGGCGCAGCGTTAGTATTAGTGGGAATGCATGGGCTAGTGTCAGCACTGGCTTTTCATATTGAGCGTTTTGATGTTTGGGTTAAGGGTAGACCCCGGACGTTAATTCGCGAGGGTCAAGTGAATCGCAAGGCGATGCGAAAAAGTCATATTAGTGACAGAGATTTAGAATCATCGTTGCGTCTCAAGGGAAAAATCACCGAACCTACGCAGGTGGAAATGGCTCGTCTAGAAAGCAATGGTGACATCAGTGTCATGCCCAAACCTAAGCCACCGAGGGTGATCGAGGTGTCAGTGGAAGCGGGTGTGCAAACGGTGCGAATCGAGGTGGATTGATCGCAGGGAAGCTGGGGGAGATGGGGGAGATGGGGGAGATGGGGAAGATAGGGGAGATTGTGTAGGGGCGGGTTTCACTACTATCTTTTTGGTTGCACCCAGATGTAATTAAACCCGCCCCGACTCACCGTTCAATTATCGCAAATGACAAATGACCAATGACCAATGACAAATGACCAATGACCAACGCAAAACTGTAACATAAATAGGGGAGTCTGTTTCCCGACTAAGGTTCAAGGATCAAGCCTGTGCAAATTACGTTTTTAGGAACCAGTTCCGGAGTACCCACGCGATCGCGCAATGTGTCCAGTGTGACGTTGCGTCTCCCTCAACGGGCAGAGTTTTGGCTGTTTGACTGTGGTGAAGGCACTCAGCATCAGCTTTTACGCAGTGAACTCAAAACCAGTCAACTTCGCCGCATTTTTATCACCCATTTGCACGGTGACCATATCTTTGGCTTAATGGGACTACTGGCTAGCTGTGGTTTAGCGGGTAATGTTGATCGGGTTGATCTTTATGGTCCTCCTGGTCTTAATGATTACTTAAAAGCGTGCGGCAAATACTCTCATACTCGTTTTTCATTCCCCACTCAGGTACACACCGTTAGCCCCGGCGTTATTTACGACGATGAGGAATATACGGTAATCTGTGGAGCGCTCAAGCATCGTGTGACGGCGTTTGGATATCGCATCGTTGAAAAAGATCGTCCGGGACGATTTGATGTGGAAAAAGCGAAGGCATTAAAAATTCCACCTGGACCAATTTATGGTCAACTTAAACGGGGAGAAACAGTCACTCTAGCCGATGGGCGTAAAATTCAGGGCAAAGACTTGTGTGGAGAACCTGAAGTTGGACGTAAATTTGTTTACTGTACGGATACGGTCTATTGTGATGGAGCGGTAGACCTTGCTCAGGATGCTGATGTGTTAATTCATGAAGCGACGTTTGCTCATCAGGATTCTCAACTGGCATTTGAACGGTTACATTCCACATCAACAATGGCGGCACAAGTGGCGTTAAGCGCTGGCGTTAAGCAGCTAATTATGACCCATTTTAGCCCACGTTATGCACCTGGAAATGACATTGGATTAGAGGATTTGCTGGCGGAAGCCCAAGCCATTTTCCCGAACACCAAGTTGGCGTATGATTTCTTAACCTATGAAATTCCCCGGCGTGTACCGGAGTTGGTGGTAGAGGGGAGATGAGGGGTGTGTAAGCTCAAGGGGCGGGTTAAGACAGCTAAAAAGGAGACAGGGTGTCGGGTATGGGGTGTGGGGTGTCGGGTATGGGGTGTTGGGTGTTGGGTGTTGGGTGTTGGGTGTTGGGTGTTGGTAAATTTAAGAATATAGGGATCTCGTCCTTGAAATAGTGCAACCCCCACTAAATTCCAGCGAATATAGTGGGGGAAAAGGTTTAAGTTAAAACGTATTGAAATTGGTTATTTCCTGTTACCTTCCTTCTGGAGTTTAGACTACGATGGTGATAATAGGACACGGCATTGCCGTGTCCCTACTTAGGGATAATTGATTTAGTAGGGGCACGATACTATCGTGCCCTGATCTAGTTTCCTCCCAGGTTCCCAGGCATCATTTATCATGGGTTAGTCTAAACACCAGTTCCTTGATAGGTATCTCAATCTCAATGCCGAACAGCCTACCACATCATCACGGCTGTTTCTCCGGCGCGATCGCTATAGTAGAGTCGGATACGTAAAACATATCGACGCCCCCGGAATAACTTGACCTGAATCTCGGCATTATAGTCTTCGCCACTATCGTCATCCCCGGTAAGATAACGGAGTTCGCCATTGACCTCTTCAAATAGAATCATAACGGTATCCGATATACCAAAGGTGCGAATCGTATAGGATCGTGTCGCATCAGGTTCAATACGGAAGTTCATCTGTTCCCCAGGTGTGAGGGTTAAGGGAACCGATTGAAAGGGTTTTAGTTCGGTGTAATCTTCCTCTTCTAAGAGTGGGTAAAACTGCTTGACCCAAGTTTTATCCCGTTCTGATAAGCCAGGTGCTGGAGTTAAACCATTCCGATATTTTGGTGGTGCTTGAATTAAACCTGCGCCAAAGGGATAGTGCATAATTGAGTCGGGGTCCCAGTTTGACCCTTGTACCGTATCCGGGTTAATTTTACGAATGATATTGTAATAGGTGGTTTCCCGATCCCAATTATTAGGAGGTGCTGCGAGTTCGGTGTAAACGGCTTCTTCATCCCAAACAATCCCAGCATTAGGGTTTTGGTGTTCGTGAGGAAATCCTAGGGTATGACCTATCTCATGCACGGCGGTGTCAATTTCTCCAGGATAGCGGGTTAAATCCCAACCAAAATTCATTGTCCGCTCATCTCGTCCAATATTGAGAACATCTCTGCCAACATAAGACCAAGCGCCATCTCCGCGCTGGAAGCCAATCCGGATTTCTGCTTCGTCTGGTGAGTTCACTTCCTTGAATTCCAGTCCAATACCCACTTGCTTCCAGACATCAAAGGCTTGACGCACAACATTTTTTTCCGTATCAGTTGTTGCCCAGTCTGTTGGCTGGTCGAAGAAATAATAATGTAAAATTGTGCCGTTTACCCATTTCTTATCCAGAAATTGGATCAGATTGGCACGATTCCGATCGACAATTGCGGACAAGTCACGCTGCGCCACTTCAGGAAGTGAGCAATAGGAATAGTTTCTGCCTTCGTCAGAAGGTACGGGTACAGTTGATTGCTCTTGTTCATTGAACGGGTTTGTATTCGATTGAACCATAAGAGTTCTCCTAATTTAGTAATTTGTCATTCGTCATTCGTCATTCGTCATTTGTCATTTGTCATTTGTAGGATTTACGCAAAGGCTCTATATGTAGGGTGTGTTAGCGTAGCGTAACGCACCATTGCCACGATAGTTGGCGTAGCTGCGTAAGTCCTAATTCGTCAAGTCGGGGCGGGTTTAGTTACATCTGGGTGTAACCAAAAAGATAGTAGTGAAACCCGCCCCTACATAATCCTTACAGGTGTAGGTTTTTTATTTTAGGGTAGGGACAAGACAAGGAGCTTTCTGCCGTAGAATTAGCTATCCAATAGAGAACGAGTGTCTTTTGTGTCCATGCGAGGACCGAAACTCGTAACCAACTTTGCCGCTGCTTTAGATCCTAACTCTCCAGCTTGAGCATAACTCATACTATGAGTCAATCCGTAAAGCACCGCACCTGCATACATATCTCCTGCGCCAACGGTGTCAACTGCTTTAACGGGAACTGGCTCAATCTCGATTATCTCTTGTCCATCAAAGATTACCGATCCTTTCCCTCCACGGGTAATCGCAAACCCCTTAGCCAACCCTTTGAAGTAATCAACAGCAACCGTGAGATCCTCAGTGTCCGCCATTTTTAGGGCTTCGCTTTCATTGGCAAAGAGGAAATCCACGCCTGAACCGATGATTTCGAGCAATCCATCTTTAAAGAACTTCACCATATTGAGGTCAGCCAGGGATAAGGCGATCTTTTGACCTGCGGCTTTGGCAAGATCTCTGGCTTGAATCGCCGCCGCTTTACTGGCAGCACCCGTGACCAAATACCCTTCAATATAGGTATATTTGGACTGTGCGATCGCGTCAGGGACTAATTCCGTTTCTGAAAAGCTTGCAGAAATTCCCAGGAACGTATTCATCGTGCGATCGGCATCCGGCGTGACAAACACCAAGCATTTACCCGTAATTCCGGCTTCAGGAGCATGGTATTGCAGGTTTGTGTCAACATTAAGGCGGAGCAAATCCCCCAAGTAAACCTGTCCGTCTTCATCATTAGCGACTTTACAGGAATAGAACGCTTTGCCCCCAAATTGGCTCAGGGCAATCATTGTATTTGCCGCCGATCCCCCACCGCCGCGCTTCATGGACTTACCCTCTAAGCGTTCCAGGATCTTGTACTGATGATCTTCTTCAATTAACGTCATCACCCCTTTATCAATGCCCAATTCTTGAAGTACCTCTGGGGAAACTTCTAATTCAATGTCCAGTAGGGCATTACCGAGACCATATACATCGTATTGTTGAGTCATATTGATTCATGGCTAAATCCCTCGTCCATAATGGGTATGGGTTTCGCAGGAAAGCCAAGCTCCTAATTATAGTCCTGTTCAGTCTGCTATCCTATATTGCCATCCGTTACGACTCAAGTGTGAGTCATGAGCTGGATTTGATATAGCAGCTCTCTTGACAGGTGAGGACATTCTTTAAGCTGTGATGCATTTAAATGGGGTATTAGTAGCGAGCAAGATGCTCGCACTACAAGGATGATAGCCATTTTTTACATTAAGGTTTAAACGCCGAACAGCTTACTCCTGTCTCGCTCTACGCAAGCCACACAAGGGAAGGCATTCTTGATTATGGCACGTAATGTTCAATGATAGTTCTCTTCCATTATCTGCCAAGAACTCAAGTTCTTGGCTAAAAGCTCAAGTCGGTTAAAACCGACTCAATTTCGTTTCCAGTCGTTAAACACCAAAGTCCAATTAATTCTCTAGGTGCTTGACCTGAAAATTGAGCAGGATGACAAAGCCCTCAACTATTCGTTCTAGAACTTGCTTTACAAGTCCTTCGGCTTCAAGGCAAAAAATTAATTAATACTGAACATATTTTATGGTGCTTACTTCGATTAGCTGAAACAAACCTTATTCAATTTAACCGCACGGTGGAGGCAGAATATTAGCGGGCGACTGATTAAAGGGTTGAGAAACGAAACTCAATGCCATCGTTAGCCTGTTGGGTAATGCTTAAAAACTAATTGATATAGCACTACGAGGTACGGAACGGACATCAGTTAATCCCAACAGGGAACGGGGAACTCATGGGCAGGGAACAGTAGAAAATGTCCTAACCTGCCTTGGTAATGCGATAAGCCAACAAAATCTCAAGCTCAAGACAGAAGAGTTAGCGCTAGAACCGTTAGATCTCAAGAATGAGCTGAATCTTCCTTCAAAAGGAGGATTCTTTGGTATAACCTTCCAGTATATAACCCTAATAGGGTAATCCTGTGGTGCGATCGCGCTGATATAGCGCTACGCGGGGAGGGAATAGGCAACACCTCGGCTTCGCTCGGTGTGGAATAGGCAATAGTGAAGAAAAAAGCTTACCTTACAAGGGATTGAGCGATTTGAATTTTTCTTGATATGTCCTAACCTTAGTGCGTAGTGCTATATCTGACCCCCCTTGGCACAATCCCAAAATTGGACAAGGGCAATACAAACTTAATTATGGCTGATCAGCCTTGCAAAGCCTACACTAAATCAGCAGACCCACAACCGTTACCCAATCTAAGTTACAAGGTTAACCACAATCAAACCAATTATGGCGGATCTTCCCAACCAACCGTGGACAATTTCATCAGCCGATTTATTTAAGAAATTAGATGTTTCTGAGGATGACGGACTCTCTGACGCCGAGGTACAGCAGCGACGGGAAAAGTATGGCGCGAACCTTCTCAAAGAAGCCCAGCGTCGGGGACCCTTACAAATCCTGATCGAACAGTTCAAAAGTCTGGTGATTGGGATTCTCGCCATTGCCGCAATTCTATCCTTTGCCTTTGCTCAATGGATTGAAGGGATTGCCATTGTTTTTGCCATCTTAATTAATGCCGCCATTGGCTTCTTCATGGAATATCAAGCCGTGCGTTCCATGGAAGCCTTGCAAAGCCTGAGTAGCACCAAAGCCAAAGTGCGTCGTCAAGGACAGATGCAAGAGATTGACGCGGAAAACTTGGTACCCGGCGACATGGTACTCCTGGAAAGCGGAGATCTGATTCCGGCAGATATGCGGCTGACGGAAACCTCGAAAATGCAGGTGAATGAGTCATCCCTCACGGGTGAATCCGTCCCCGTTTCCAAAACCACAGAACCCATCGAAGGAGATGTGGAACTTGCCGATCGCACCAATATGCTATTTAAAGGAACAGCCCTAACTCGTGGTTCCGGCGAAGGGGTGGTTGTAGCCACAGGAATGCAGACTGAATTGGGTCACATTTCTGAGTTAGCCCAAGAAGCCAAAACCGAGGAACGTACTCCCCTAGAAAAACGGTTGAATCAACTGGGACGCCGTTTGATTTGGGTCACTCTAGTTATTGTCGCCCTGATTGCCATTTCCGGCATTATCGTGGGCAAAGATATTCGCCTGATGGTGGAAACGGCTGTCGCCCTGGCTGTCGCCGCGATTCCCGAAGGACTACCTATTGTGGCGACGATTGCCCTAGCACGAGGGATGTGGCGAATGGCAAAGCGTAACGCCCTGATTAATAAACTGGCGGCGGTGGAAACCCTAGGGGCGACTAGCGTTATTTGTACCGATAAAACCGGAACCTTAACCGAAAACCGGATGACGGTTAGTCATATCGTACTCGACTCCGGTGACATTGAAATTAGTGGGGAGGGATTAGAACCCGAAGGAGAGTTCAGCCAAGACAATGAAACCCTGAAGCCCTTAGAGCATGATAGTCTCCGCCCTGCCTTAGAAGTTGGCGTCTTATGTAATAATGCAGCATTACAACCGGAGGATTCTAATGAAAGCCGAGTTGTCGGTGATCCGATGGAAGTGGCGCTGCTGATTGCGGGAGAAAAAGCTGGACTTGAGCGCGAAAAATTATTAGAAGATATGCCCGAAGTGCGGGAAGAGGCATTTGATCCCGACACTAAAATGATGGCAACCCTGCATAAAAGCAATGGTGATTATCGCTTTGCCGTCAAAGGCGCACCGGAAGCGGTTCTAGAGGTGTGTACTCAGATTTTAACCTCTTCAGGGGAAAAAGAACTTCGCGATCGCGATTCCTGGAAGCAACGCAGTAATGACTTAGCCGCGCAAGGGTTACGGATTCTGGCATTGGCACAAAAAAGGGTGGATAGTGAAGAGGCTAACCCTTACGAAAACCTGACGTTTTTAGGCGTTGTGGGCTTACTTGATCCCCCACGCCAAGAGGTACGGGCGGCAATAGATGAATGTCAAGACGCGGGAATTCGAGTAATTATGGTGACAGGCGATCAACCCGTAACCGCCCGGAATATTGGCATCGCTGTGGGCTTAACCGATGATGAACAAGCGGATGTGGTGCAGGGGAAAGACCTAAAAAGCCCCGATGAATCCTCGTCCCAGGAACGTGAACGCTTGGTCAAAACCCCGATTTTTGCCCGGGTATCTCCCGAACAAAAGTTAAACCTGATTGCCTTGCATCAAGACACTGGGGCAATTGTGGCAATGACGGGGGATGGGGTCAACGACGCCCCCGCCCTACAAAAAGCGGATATCGGTGTGGCTATGGGACAACGGGGTACTCAGGTGGCAAAAGAAGCGGCGGATATGGTGCTGCAAGATGACGCCTTTGCCTCCATTGTCGCGGCGGTGGAACAGGGTCGAGCCATCTTTAACAATATTCGCAAATTCACGATTTATCTATTATCAGGGAATGTCGGTCAAATTATGGCTGTCACCGCCACCTCGTTAGTCAATGCGCCCTTACCAATCTTGCCCCTACAAATCTTATATCTGAATATCATTAACGATGTTTTCCCCGCCCTGGCGCTGGGTGTGGGGGAAGGGTCTCCTGCCCTAATGGAACAACCCCCCCGTGACCCCAAGGAGTCGATTATCACCAAGCGCCACTGGTTCGCGATCGCGGGATATGGTTTAATCATAGCTGCCCCGGTTTTGGGTTCCTTTTACCTGGCATTCAACTGGTTAGGATTGGACAAAAATCAAGCTGTTACCATTTCCTTTCTCACCATCGCCTTTTCCCGACTGTGGCACGTCTTCAATATGCGCGATCGCGGATCAGGGGTGCTAGTTAACGAAGTCACCCGCAATAAGTACGTCTGGGGCGCTCTAATCCTGTGTACTGGATTACTCGCCATTGCCATTTATCTACCCATCCTCTCCGATATCCTGCAAACTCATGCCCCTAGCCTACAGGGTTGGTTACTCATCATGGGAATGAGTTTAGTTCCCTTAGTCATTGGGCAAATTGCCAAATTAATCGCGGATCGAACGACAAATGACAAATGACGAATGACGAATAAAATATGCCTCTTGAGGTAGATGCCAGCCCTAACGCTGCTATCCTAGGTTAAAGTGTTAACCCAGAACCTGAAAAATCCTCAAAATAATCTGAAATTCATACAAATCGTTTTTCTGTCTTTACTGGATCATTCACATAAAACTGGGAAATCAGGACATTCAAAGTCCTCAACCATGACCTGAAACACAAGGAGAAAACTATGGCTGACAATACAGCTTTCTTAGAAAAAGTCAAGAAGCAGGGTTCCTTAGAAGACATTTACGACGCCCGTGATGTCACTGAAGTAGTGTTCCGCACCATGCGCGACTTAATGAACACAGACGCTTCAGATCGGGTCGAATCAGAACTACGTCAAAAGGATGGATCTGTGCCGACTCCAGCCGAAGAACAGCAAAAAGAGATTGCCGATCTGTGGAAAGATACTAATCCAATTGTCAGCTTCCTGAGTCGGATTCGTCCCCCTCTCGAATTTGATGCTGACACCTTCTTGTTTAGAATCCGTCAAGAAGCCAGCTTACCCAAAGGTGTTAGCCCAGAAACTGTAGTAAAAGCCATCTTTTCTGCCACAAAAGACGAGTTGTCTCAGGAACGAGTCAAAGAAGTTGCTGAGTTTTTACCGCCTAAAATTAAACAAATGTGGCAGCAAGCCTAGTTTGTCATTTGTCATTTGTCCTTTGTTTGAATGTGTAGGGGCGGGTTTTACCGATAACGCTGCGGTTCAAACCACTAACTGACCTAAACCCGCCCCGACCAAGTCCGATAAATTTTAAATATTTAAGCAGGGGTCAAATGCTGTGATGTCAATTACTGTTGCACATCGGTTACACGCCAACTCAGCTTAAGATTGATCCAGAAATTCCACACCGTCACCGCCGCGATCGCGATTAACTTGGAAACATATTCATTAATACCAAAGACATTAAACAACAAATTCACAAGTAAAACATTGAGAATAAGTCCAGCTAAACAGATTAAATTGAACTTCAAAAATCGTTTCAGTCGCTTACGCCATCCCCGTTGATGTCGAGAAATATCGCCAAACGTCCATAAATCATTCCACAAGAAATTATTGAGAATTGCGACTTCGGCTGACAGAATCGCACTGCGGGTTAATCCCAATCCTACATGCTCTCGCAGCAGATAAAAGACCGCCATATCCACAAATACACCACTAAAGCCGACTACACCAAAGCGAATGAATCGACCAATGTGTCCGAGAGATAAACGCAAGCGTAGTAAGTGTTGCAAATACTCTACATACTGTTTCCAAGTTACCTTACTTTCCCCCGCTTGACGCTCTTGAAACACATATCCTGCTTCCCCAATCCAAGGAACGTTTCCCCGAGCCAAAACTTCAATTAAAATTTTGTAACCCAGGGGACTCAGAGGACGACCGACTAAACATTGACGGCGTACCATAAAATAACCACTCATGGGGTCAGAAACCCGCCCGATGACTCCCGGTAAGAGGATTAAGCCAATCGTCTGAGCGCCACGGGATAAAAATCGGCGGATAATACTCCAATCACTCACACCACCACCTTCAACATGGCGACTAGCAACGGCTAAATCTGCGCCCCGTTGAATCTCACTCCATAGCTGCAATAACAGTTCGGGGGGATGCTGGAGATCCGCATCAATTACCCCCAACACTTCTCCCCGCGCCGCTTGCCATCCTCGGATCACGGCGGTAGAAAGTCCCCGTTCCTCAATCCGCCGCATGACTTGTAGCTGAGGATAATCCGCCGTGAGTTCCTGTGCCACTTTCCAGGTGTCGTCCGGACTATTATCATCGACGACAATCAGTTCATAGTCCCCCGCTAATTGGGAATCGAGTAATCGGCTCAATTGCTCGACAATCTGGGGAATATTCTTCGCTTCTTTGTACGTGGGAATAATTAGGGAAAACTGTAAGGGACGTTCTTTCGTTGTCGCTAAGACAGTGGTTACATCCGGAACCACAAAGGAACCGGACGGAACAGGGAGCAAGGAATTTGGGGGATTGACATTCATTAGCTGTTTTTTACGTTTGATTTAAGCAGCTTTATGGCATTTCGCGCAGCGAGTATGATGTAGTTTGCTTCTTTGCAGGAGCGAGTATAACAAATAACATAAGACGATCCAAGCCGTTAACGTTCATCTTTCTCACCGACTTATTGAGAACGTTGATAGAGGTGAACAGTGAATTGGTCTTCTTCCATTGTTCCCACCAGTGGCTGGGTTTTTACCAACTGGTATTGGGACTTTAAAGTGGTCTGGATGTTTTGTTGAAACTTCAGTTTTTCGGCTTCTGTTTTGGGCTTTGACCATATCGGATCACCGCTATCTAACCAGAGTACACGAGAAAAGTTACCCGTTTGAGTATTCAAGGTTTTCTCTAATACCGGAGCCAGTTTCGCCGGGGATTGCGCCAATAAGGTGACGGGCAAATCTGGGGGAATATAATAGGCTAAACGGAGGACGTGACCCCAAGCCTGAGAATTCATAGCGATTAAGGTAGGAGTTGTCGGTTCTTGCTCGATGATGTCGGCAATTTGATGGAACATCCGGCGATCGCGTAATGTGAAATCCCCGATACTGATTACCAAATAGAACCCTAACACTATCGCGGCGGCAAGGGGTCGCCATTTTCCCATTGTCCGCTCAATCCAGGCGGCGATTAAGAGCAAGCATCCGGGTAAAATAAAGATCATCGATCGCCCCCAGCCAAAGCCAACGGTAAACTGACCTTTAAGGATATCCACCATTAACGCCAGAACAAGGGGAAAAATCCCCAATAGTAACGCCACACCCAAAACCCTGTAGTGATGCTGACGCCACAGCCTGATACTACAGACAACCAAGAGTGCGATCGCGCCTATCCCAGCGATAGTAGCACTGACGACGGGTAAACTGGTAATCCAATCCCCCAACACTAAATGAATTCCTAGGGTTTGGGTTACTCCTTCTAGGTGTTTTCCCACCGTTTCTATCCAGGTTTGAGTCCCGCCAAACCGCTCTAAATCAGCATTCCGTAGCTGTTGTCGGGTTCCCCATAATACCCAAGGAATCGTTAATGTGATCCCCGTCGCAAACCGTAGTCCGTGTTGCCACCAATGTTGCCGATCTAACCATAAGACTAATACAGCTAGAGCGACAATAAAAAAGGCAAAGTAATAAAAGGTGAGGAACCCGGCGGTGATTGAGCCAATGAAGACTAGATTCCATAAGAGTTTAGTATAGAGACTCGCTCCCTCACCATCCTTGTATTCTTTATCGGGAACCGTTAGCCTTTTGGGTTCAATCAATTCCAGCGCCGCCCAAGCACTAAGAATCACCCACAACAATAGTGGACCATACATGCGGACATTGAGTGAGTGAAAGAGATAATAAGCATTAGTGCCTAAAAGAGCCGCCAATAACAAACCGCCTTGATGACCCAGCAAACGACGACCTAAACCATAAGCGCTACCGATTGCACCGATACTGAACAGAACGTTCAAGCTGCGCGTCGCGGCTACCCCATTATCGAACAGTCGTAACCAAAGATGTTGACCCAGAAAAAATAGAGGCGGATGGGGTTCACCAGCTAATCCTTGGAGTAACTTTTTTAGAGTGGCTGGGATAGCACCGATACCGTTTTCTAGAGGTAAACTTAGTAATGCTGTATACTCGGCTAAGGTAACAGGCAACTCCTTCGGCGTGGAATAGGACGTTTTTTGACCCGTAGACAGCAGCAGGGACAACACCTCGTCGTACCAAAATTCTCGGCTACTTAAGTTAACGAGTCTTAACAGTACTGCGATCGCGATCGCGATCAGTAATGCCCAAGAAAATGTCCGGGAGAGTTTAGAGAGGGGAAAACTTCGGCTCATCAGAGAGGGCGATAGACACAAGAGTAGGTTCTTTGCCAGTTTAATCGATTATTTGGCGGTATTTTTCTTTCGCTACATTAATCTTGACGAAAAAGGCGGGAGTGCAATCCATCCTCCCAGAGAGTTTATCGTGCGATCGCCTTCTCCCCTAGCTGACTTTTCACGGGAAGTCTTGAAATCGAGTTGGTAGGGGGATGAGTGATACCGAAGTTGCGTTCTATTATGTCTAGGAAAAGCGAAGCTATAGCGAGGAACGAGCGTCAGAATCTCACCAGATACTTCGCCTCCCGGTTCCCTTGAGCAAGCGCGTTGGGTAAAAACCCTGTTACAACTTTGAGTATCGTTTAGCCAAACTCATCAATAGTTCTAAATTATTTCTAGGTTTTAAATTCACTAAAAGATACCAGTCTAGTCATTAGTCTGACTAAAAATGCCCAGCCGCGATCGCAGCTTCTTCTGGCTACTCAGTCCAACCCCAGTAATAGTCTAAGTCCTTGGACATAAATTTTTTCTGCTGTACTAATAAACTTGACAAGCGTCAAATCCTTACTGTTCCTTGTTTTCCCTCCCCTGTTTCCTAATCTCAACCTTCAATTTTCATTCTGCCCAACTACTTGGGATCGTTATAATCAGGGATGAAGTTGATCACTCATTTTACTGGTCAACTGAATAAATAGTATAAATAAAATGATTACAAAATTATCGCAATTGCTGGGTTTAGGATTAGCTATCAGTTTAAATCCTTTCTCCTTTCCTAATTTTAGACAGGCGGCGCTATCTCAATCAACCACTGAATTTAGAACCTTTATGGATTGGTGTCTCAATCAAGAGAAGCTGTCAAGAGGCGCTAAACATACTGTTCAGACTTTGCTCCGGTATGTCGAAACTAATGATTGTCAGCAAGCTGCTCAAGAAATCGCGATAATTTATGATCTCAATCTCGGCAGTAATAAAATAACAGATGTCAGCCCCCTCGCCGGACTTAACAATCTGTCTGAACTTGACCTCGGCAGTAATAAAATAACAGATATCAGCCCTCTCTCGGAACTCACCAATCTTTCTTACCTCAATCTCCGGAATAATCAAATAACAGATGTAAGTTACCTATCTGGATTGAACAATCTTTCTGGACTATCCCTAATGGGTAATCCACTTGCTGAATTAAAGTGTCCTGTAGAGCCAGAATCTATTTGTATCTTTAGATAATCAATAGTTCAAGCTTCCGCCGGAAAGTCTAGTTTGTTAATTGTAGGGGCGGGTTTAGCCATTTAATGTTGGAATCCTACCGATAACCTCTCAGCAAAACCCGCCCCTCGTTATAAAAGGGAAGTAAGTATGTCGGTGGAAATAAACCGAACAATGTTAAGTTCTGTGAATGTTCCTCAAACCCTTACAAATGACAAATGACAAATGACGTAGCTTGCTTCTCGCGAAGCGAGTATGACGATTTACGCCGTTAACTTTAATTGTCCTCACCTACTTATAAGTAGCGAATGTTACCATTTGGGAGGATTTTGGGTCGAGCCGTATAGCGTCGTTGCCGCTAAGTTTATCAACCATGATAAACCGAGGAACATTGATCTGTTCCGACAATAGTGTATTATACTTTTTGTCAGCATAATATATTCCCAATAATTAGCCAAGCTGAATTGTCCTTAAATGTTGACATTTGCCCCATTTAAGCTTGACAAAATTTAGGAGTTAAGCAATAGGAATGCTGATGCTCATTTCTATTTACAAAAAATAAACAAAAAACATTAACTAATTTAAATAATTGTGAATTCGTAAAATACAACACGATTTTTCTGATACAAATAAACCTAGGAAATATTTCTTATGGCAAACGCAAGTTCACGCTTATAGAGTGTAGAAGGTGCTGATATGAACGAAAAGACTTACAAGTTGGAATCCGAACTGAAAACGGTGAACCACGTCTATCAAACCTTATCTGAAGTCAATACTCAGATGAATGATGAGAGTTATGGACTAGAATCTCTGGGATTAAGGAACCTTGGTCATCTGTATCACAATCTCCCGGTTCCCCAGCTTATTGAAGAAGCCCTAAAACGGCATGAAGGCGTTCTCGCTGCCAATGGCGCTCTTTGTGTAGAAACAGGCAAATACACGGGACGTTCTCCTGCGGATAAATTCATCGTTGATGAGCCAGGGCTCCATGAGGAAGTGAACTGGAATAAAGTCAATGTTCCCATATCACAGGAAAAATTTGACTTGCTCTATAAACAGATGTTGGCTTATTTGCAAGGCAGAGATCTGTTTATCTTTGATGGGTATGTCGGCGTTGATCCACAATACCGCCTAGGTGTACGAGTTGTTAACGAACTCGCTTCGCAAAATTTGTTTGCCCATCAAATGTTCCTCCGCCCCACTCCAGAAGAACTGAATACCCATAACCACGAATTAACCATCATTGCGATTCCTGGTTTACAGGGAGACCCAGAAATTAATGGTATCCATAGTGAAGCCTTTATTGTCGTCAGCTTTGCCAAACGGCTGGTTTTGATTGGTGGTTCGCGCTATGCCGGTGAAATCAAAAAATCGGCATTCTCATTCATGAATTATCTGATGACGAAGCGCGATGTTCTGCCCATGCATTGTTCCGCCAACATGGACAAAAAAGGGAACACCGCGTTATTCTTTGGACTTTCGGGTACGGGAAAAACCACCTTATCAGCTGATCCCACACGGCATCTAATTGGGGATGACGAACATGGATGGTCAGAACGGGGTATCTTCAACTTTGAAGGGGGTTGTTACGCCAAAACCATTCGGCTGTCGCGGACGAATGAACCCCAAATTTGGTCAGCGATTCGCTTCGGGTCAATGATGGAAAATGTGATTCTTGACCCAGCCACCCGCGTTCCCAACTATGATGATGGTTGCCTCACGGAAAACACACGAGTCGCGTATCCGGTCGATTATATTCCTAATTGTGTCATTCCGGGGATCGGTGGTCATCCCGGAACCGTCATTTTCCTCACCGCAGATGCCTTTGGTGTATTACCACCGATTACTAAGCTGACCAATAATCAGGCAATTTTCCACTTCATGTCAGGTTACACCAGCAAACTCGCGGGTACAGAACGGGGAATTACGGAACCCCAAGCCACATTCTCCGCTTGTTTCGGTCAACCGTTCCTTCCTCTGTCGCCAACTGTCTACGGCGAGATGTTATTTGAACGACTGGTTAAATATGATGCCAATGTCTATTTAGTGAATACTGGGTGGACAGGTGGACCTTACGGCGTTGGCACACGTATCCGGATTCAAGACAGTCGCGCCATGGTTGCAGCGGCGTTAAGTGGGGAGTTGGAAAAGGTGCAATACTATCACCATCCCATCTTCAAGATCTTAGTGCCAAAATCAGTCCCCGGTGTTGACAGCAGCATTCTCAATCCCCAAAATACCTGGAGTGATCCCCAAGCCTACGAGACACAAGCGAAGGATTTGGCGAAACGATTTGTGGAAAACTTTAAGAAGTTTCCCAATGCGCCATGTGAAGTGAAGGAAGCAGCACCTGTTTTTGAGTAACTGTTTCGATGTCTGGTTACAACAACCTTTACTGATACTGATTACGGTAGGGTTGTTGGGGACAAGAACTAATCCTATAACGTGTAGAGACATAGCCTGCTACGTCTCTACATTTTGAAGTTTCAGAATAAGTATTGGTAGTGAGGGGAGGGAACAGGAGTTAGGACATCTGCCTTTTGCTATAAGTCCTGGAGGGACGCAACATGTCGCGTCTGATCGGCAGGTGAAGAATTGTGTACAGGTATTATAATGTCTTTCCTTCAAGAGGTGAGGAAACCCAAGCGTGAGAGATCGCTGGGCACATAGAAGGACTAGACTTCACTAGATTATCACAAAAAAATGATGGTTGAGATCTACCCCTCATCTGTTCCCATACCGTTGAGCAGAGCTTCAACATGAACGCGGGAGTCCTCAGATTCAACTCTCGTAATCCGAGGAGGGATAGCGGGATGCCGGAAGAATGGAGCCGTCCATCTCCCCTTTAGGCTACACACAATCCATTATTCCTCCTGATTAACTCGACTTTACTGGGAGCAAATTGTCCGATACGTTTCCAGGTGTAGTCACAAACAGAAACCTTCTGGGTATCTTTAGTCTTGGTGAATCCGCCAACGTAGCCAATGTAGACTTTTCCGGCTTTTTCGGCTCTTACTAAGTCACCAACCCTAAGACCAAACGGGGTAATCGTCCCACCCTTGCGCTTTCTTGTCCCCGACTTATCCGGCACTTCAAAGTGCAATTGACGGCGGAAAAAGCCGTACTCTTTTCCCCGTTTCACTGCGCCAGGACGGGTGATAATTTTGACGCTTCGGCTCCGCGAGTGCGTCAACACCGAGCGGAGCCGAGGTGTTGAATGGGGAGGGAGTAATACCGACGCTGCCTCTGTGGGTGTAACCGCGAGAGTTAGAGCCACTAAATTGAACATACTTGACGAAATACCCGCAAGCCAGCGCCACTCCATCAACTGCGTGGGTCTCCGGTTTGGCTATAGATTTGTTGGTCTTATCCTTCTCTAGACCTAGCTGGGTTCGGAGTTGAGATGTGCCGTTCCCATCCTTTTGCCAGCCTTCGCGGACGTAGACAGGGGTGATACCCTGAGCTTGTCGAAGGGCGATTTTTCCCATCTGGGATATTGCCCAATCCTGACCAATCATCACCGGGGAGAAGTTTTTCCCCGACTTGGCGCGTTTGCGTTGGGTTTGATCTACATCGGCTCTAACTCGCTCATAGCCAATCGCAGTTACCGGAAATATCGCCGCCAACTCTTTGACTACCCTTAACTCCAACTGCCGTGAGGCTTTAACGTGATTATCCCTTGCCAACTCATGCCCTTATTCATGACTTCCTGGCAGGTTACCTCTGTCAATCCGCGTCTTCACGAAGTAAGGCGCGGTTCATGAAAGGACTCATTTCCCCGTAGATTATCAAAATCTGAGTCAGTTTGGGCTAAGGTGAGATATTCACTCGGATTCAGGCGAATCGCAGCTTGTAAACTGGCGATCGCACTCTCCTGATTTCCCAGTAAGGCATAGCAACAGGCTTGGTTGTACCAGGCGTATTCGTCTTCTGGATCAGAGTCTAATACTTGGTCATAACTCGCCACAGCTTCAAGATATCGACCCAGTTTCCGCAGCAGTTCCCCTCGATGGTACCAAGTCCAGGGATCATTGGGTTTGATCTCCAACGCCCGATCATAGCTAGCCAAGGCGTCTTCTAAGCGTCCCCAATGTCGCAGGGAATCTCCCCGTCGATACCACGCCCAATAATCATCCGGTCGGGTTTCTAAGGCTTTTTCATAACTGGCAATTGCCTCTCCATACCGCGCCAAATGACGCTGGGCGTCACCTAAGCGATACCAACTCCAGTAATCGGTTGGTCGAAGCTTCAGGGCTTCCTCAAAGGAGGTAATCGCTTCCTTGTACCAATCCAAATCTTCTAGGGCGACCCGTCCTCGATTGTACCAAGCCCAATAGTCATCGGGTCGAGTATCCAGGGCGTGATCATAACTGGCGATCGCGTCTTCGTAACGTTGTAATTCTCGCAGTACCTTGGCGCGTTGACACCAACTCCAGTAATCGGTGGGCTTTTTGGCTAAAGCTTGGTCATAACTGCTTAACGCTTCCGAGTAGTGTCCCAAGGCATCTAAAACATCGGCTCGCCAGTACAACGCCCAAAAATCATGGGGCTTGTAGTCTAAAGCCCGATTATAGCTGGTCAGAGCATCTTCATAGCGCCCTTCATCTCGCAATCCATGCCCTTGATTTAACCAATCTCTATAGCTATCAGGTCTGCACTCTAGCACTCTGTAGATAGTGTGAGTAGGTGTCTGCCTCATCGATAATGTCGTACTCATAGTGTGAACTACCTACATCAAATCAAAGATTCAAATCAAAGATTATGATGCAGGCTTCGCGTCTCATCCGCCGATGCCTCAATACCCGAAAGTATATCGGTCTTACTCAGCGTCTCTGGTTAGTTATCTAACCTTTATCTCCTATTAAGAGAACCCGCGCAGCCGCCCTGGTTCCCAAGGCAGAATACTCTTTTTTGCCGCTTGGTTTTCGCGGTTTGGGGCTAGAACTCTAGCCTATTTACTTTAGCATAACATATCAAGTAATTGATGGTAATGTGTGAAAAGCATAAGTTTCTAAAAATAAGTTTTTTCTCTCTGGCGATTCATCCCAACGCTGACGTAAAAGTATAGCGCGGGACTTCTCGCCCAATCAAGTTAAATTATGTAACGGATACTTGAGTGGTAACTAATGACCAATGACTAATGACCACTGACCAATGACAAATCGCTCATGTTACCCACACCACTGCTAATTTATCGACAAAATGGGGAAGAAATCATCCCCAAGCGATTGCCGATTAACCCACGCACCTGTGATATCGCCACGGATTTAATCACCTGTTTCCGGAAGGCGGTGGGTCATACCCAAGGTGAACTGAATAGCCAGCTTTCTGAATTAGAAGGGGATAGTCCTGATTATCGCCTTAAACGGGGACTGGCACATCTGCTCAAAAATAATTTCAGCACCTTTGAAATTGCTAGCCCCCTGGAACCAAAAGAACTGCGACAACGAGTTTTTACTCTATCTGCTCAATCTCTCCCCTGTCGCGCTGCTACGGAAGCGACTCTGGAAACTTTGAGTAGTACGCTTACTCAAGAATTACACCAAGAGGTGCTACCGTCGCAAATTAGAACAGGGCTTTATGCGGATTTGCCGGAAAATCGGATTCTCACCCAGTTTGATGATCCCGCGCCGGAAGCCTTGCTACACCGTTACAACTTATCTCAAGTTCAGGGGATTTTCTACAAAGCCTCTGAGATGATTCTCAATGCTCATCGGAATGTACCGGGGGAATATAAACTACTGTTTCGTTATTTAAAGTTATTTGGCTTAATGACTTATATTGAAGGCGATGCGGATCATGGGTTTACGATTACTATTGATGGACCAGCGAGTTTATTTAAAACCAGTACCCGCTATGGACTCGCGATCGCGAAACTGATTCCGGCTCTACTTCATGTTACTCGTTGGAGTCTCAAAGCCACGTTACAAATGCGTGATCCCTACACGGGAACTTGGAAAACTGGACGATTTTGCCTCAATGATAAGTGTGGGTTGGTGACTCATTATCCTCCGGGGAAGCCTTACGATAGTATGATTGAAGCTTCCTTTGCCAACCGTTGGGACGCGCTGAAAACGGACTGGATATTGGAACGAGAAGTAGATTTGGTTCCGATTCCGGGGAGTGTGATGATTCCGGATTTTCGGTTGGTGCATCCCGACGGGCGAGATATGTTGTTAGAAATTGTTGGGTTTTGGCGTCCCGACTATCTGCAAAAGAAATTTTCTCAAGTCCGGCGGGCGGCTTGTGATAATTTGATTTTGGCAATTTCTGAGCGACTTAATTTGGATAAAGCTGGGGTTAAGCTTGAACGTGTGCCAGCCCAAATTATTTGGTTTAAGGATAAGTTATCACCCAAGGCGGTACTAGAGGTTTTAGATCAATGAACGGTGATCACCGTAGGGGCGCACCGACGTGCATGGGTGTCAACTTAAGCCACATTACCCACGATAGGATACTGGGTGTGGGGTATGGGGTGTGGGGTGTGGGGGAAAGCGAGCAATGTTGGGGAGCTATGTATTAAACGGAACCTGTTTGA
>NZ_JAVKEA010000222.1:0-12783 GCF_040221695.1 Coleofasciculus sp. E2-BRE-01
CCCTACACCCTACACCCTACACCCTACACCCTACACCCTACACCCTACACCCTACACCCTACACCCTACACCCTACACCCTACACCCTACACCCTACACCCTACACCCTACACCCTACACCCTACACCCTACACCCAGTAGTATCTTCAAGTCCCTTGTCACCCCCTCAGCTTCTGCCTTCTGCCTTCTGCTTACGGTTATCCACATCAAAACTTCACTAATTTCTGTATCAAATACTACGTTCAGGTGATCTTTTTTGATTTTATTCGTGGTATTTTTAAAGTAGAGTCAATACCAGAAGTAAAGCCAAAGGAATGTTCACCATGAACAAACAACTACAAAAACAAGCCAAAGAAGCCGCAGCTACCCATCGCCAAAGCTTGCAAAAGAACTTGCAGCATCGTATAGAAGTCGCTAGAGCCAATGGCAATGACGTTTTGGTTCGTCAGCTAGAAGCCGAAGCCAGCTACTTAAAACTCAGCTAAGAGGCATATATCAATTAATCCTGACACAGGAGACAATAAAATTCTCTGAATGTCAGGAAAATTTAACAACCCCCCAGAATCCCTTTTTTGAAGCTTGGGCGGGTTTCGTTGATCAGTTATCGGTGACAAGCTAAGTTAGTGGCTAAACCCGCCCCTACAATTGTGGCTAAACCCGCCCCTACCAGAATCTCCCGAAACTCCTACCTTCTGCTCCCCCATCTCCCCCATCTCCCCCATCTCCCCCATCTCCCCCATCTCCCCCAGCTTCCCCAGCTCCCCCATCTCCCCCATCTCCCCCATCTCCCCCATCTCCCCCATCTCCCCCATCTCCCCCATCTCCCCCATCTCCCCCAGCTCTCCTCTCCTAACGCCCCCCAACCACGACATCCTTAATCCGAACATGGGGACCACCAACGCTGACGGCTAAGGGCATTTGTCCACCTTTACCACACCCGCCACTGACGTAGAGTGTATCATTGCCGATCGCGTCAATATCTTTCAGGGTTTGAAACACGTTCCCGGTGAGAGTGACATCGCTGACAGGTTCTGCAATCTTACCATTGCGAATCATATACCCTTCCCCTGCGGCAAAGGTGAACATTTCACCATTTGTTTGTCCGCCCAACATCCGCACCGCATAAACCCCTTCGTCAATATCGCCAATCATATCCTCGAAAGAACAATCTCCGGGTTCAATCGCTGTATTTGTCATCCGTACAATGGGCGGATAGGTAGCATTAATCGCCCTGGCGTTACCCGTTAGCGCTTCTTGCATCTTGCCTGCGGTTTCCCGTGAATGTAACCGTTGACTGAGAATGCCATCTTTAATTAAATACTTGCGCTGGGCGGGTACTCCTTCATCATCGTAGTGTAGAGTACCTGGTAAACCTGGTAGAGTGGCATCATCAATCACATTCAGTTGGGGAATTGCCATTGGTTTCCCTAGGGTAAGTAATTCTTGCATCCGGGGATTTTCATAGACAAAATCGGCTTCTGATAAATGTCCAAAGGCTTCGTGAATAAAGACACCCGCCAAATAGGGATCTAAGACAACCGTGTGCTGTCCGCCCTTCACCGACTTCGCTTCAAGCTGAGTCACCGCCCGTTTCGCCGCCCCTAACACCCGTTCTTCAATCCCCACCAACGCATCGTAATCGGAACGGGAGTGAACCGACTCAAAACCTTGACGCACGACACCCTCATCCCCTCGCGCGATCGCACCAAACCGGGCGGATATATCCAGCCGTTCTTGGACAATGCAGGAACCTGTGGAATTGACAAAATAGGTAATCCCGAAGCGATCGCGATATCCCACCATTGTGGTTTGAATTCGCGGATCATACTCTAGTAATAGGCGATTATACTCGGCGATTAACTGACGCTTTTCTAACAGAGATAAACCACGAGGATCGCGACCCAGTTCCACCGCCACATAATCTTGAATCGGTTCTAGGGGCGCTAAACTTGTGGTGTCTTTCCCCACTAACCGCGCTTGGGAAATCGCCGCTTCAATCCGATCTTCCAACTCCGCCAACCCATTAAACGTGACAAAACTCCATCCCCCCTGATGACAAGCGCGAATTCCCCCCGCTAAACTCAAGCTACGGTCTACCGCATCCAGTTGTTCTCCCCGAAACGATATCGCCGTTTGCTCACTTTGCTCCACCCGAATTTCCACATAATCAACGGCGTCCCGATACGGTGCGATCGCCCGTTGCAATTGTTCCTGCATGACTATCTTCCCACGCTTTCTATAAACTTATTCTTCCTATCTTAAGTAAAATGTCACTGAATTAAGCGTTTGTAGTAAGCGCTGTCTTCGCTATAAATGCTGTCATCCGCCCAACACTCAAATTCTCGTCACTCACCAAACCCTTGAGAAGTGGTGCGTTACGCTTCACTAACGCACCCTACAACTTGGCTACAATTTAGCTTACTGAAAATTGACAAGATTTCGCTGATAAGGAATCACTAATAACGGCTCACGGCGTCTTGAAGCCATTCGTTATACTGGTAAATAACCGATTGCTCTAGCAGACTTATACCCGTAAAAACATGTCTTTCAGATTTCTATTAAGGGATGCCTGGAAAGCGTGGCATCGCCATAGCGGTTGGATGGCTTGGAATTTATTTCTGGCGTTTATCCCCTTAGCTTTAAGCGTTTGGCTCTTTCGCCGCTCCTCTGGCTCTCGTAACCTTTTGTGGTGGGTGGGTTTAATTGTTTTCATGGCGTTCTTACCCAATGCACCTTATCTATTGACGGATATCATCCACCTGATTGATGCGGTGCGCCGTGACTATTCCGTTTGGGTGATTACGTTAGTGCTGATTCCGCAACATCTCAGTGTTATTTTATTAGGGTTTGAAGCTTATGTTATCTCGTTAATTAATTTAGGATACTATTTACAAAAGCAAGGCATGGGTAAGTTTACGATTCCGGCTGAACTGATTACTCATGCCCTGTGCGCGGTTGGTATTTATTTAGGACGATTCCTCCGATTTAATAGTTGGGATTTGGTGACACAACCGGAGGATTTAGCCCAAACCATTGTGGATGACTTGACGGCTAAACGTCCCTTGTTGGTCATGTTTGTCACCTTTATCGTGTTGACAGTATTGTATTGGGTGATGAAACAAATCACGCTGGGACTCATTCTCAAAATGCGTTATCGCCAAGTTTCTCACGAAGTAGGTGGGGATAATTAAAGTTAACGGTGGTGATTATCATTTGTCTTATGTCTTATGTCATTTGTTATACCTGTGAAGCGAGTGAGTAGGATGCCGTTAGCCAAGCGTAACCCACCGCAATCCTTTAAGAATCAGTGCGTTACTACTGGACTGACACAGCTAAAATTGTGGATTAGATTTGTTTTGTAGTAAGGGAACCTGAGCCAACTCCAGCTATGCTTTGAAGCACGCCTTGTGCTTACCAAAAAATTGTGTCTAAAGCCTCGTCTTCTAGGACGACTTTGTGTTAGAATTAGCTTAGAGGAAAGGGTATTAAACCTCTATAAAAACCTGGGTCCGAGAGGCATCGCACCTTGAAAACTAGGCTTAGAGGGTTCTGTACAGGAAGGCTTGTACAGGTAAAAAGTCTAAGCAACAAGCACCAGAAAACACATTCTTTCTTGTTTTCAATAGTACGATAGGGCATATCGAAACTAGCTTCTGCAATGGAGCAAAACGCTTCTGGAGAGATGCTCCTCTGGTATGAAATAGGACCCCTGTTTCATAGTTAAGAGCGCTCGATGAAAGAAGAATCCTCACGCCTTCAGGCTGAGGAGTGTCAATACAAACAATCCCATACGTTAAAATGCTCACAGAACAGGTATTTGGTGAATTACCCAGCGCATGATTGACACCTTACAAACTCAACTGTACCAACTGGAACAATTTGCCGATAATCTGGTTGGGAACCAGCTTACCCATCTGAGTGCATTAAGCATCGGGATTATCTTTGCGGCTGGGTTGCTGACTAGCCTCACTCCTTGTATGCTATCTATGCTGCCGATCACGATTGGCTACATTGGCGGCTATGAAGCCAAAGGACGCCTGCAAGCGGCAACTCAATCCACTTGGTTTGCTTTCGGGTTGGCAACCACCCTAGCCGGATTGGGGATTTTAGCCGCATCGGTGGGACGAGTATATGGGCAAGTGGGTATCGGGTTACCGATAATTGTTAGCCTGATTGCAATTATCATGGGGCTAAACCTACTGGAAGCATTACCCCTACAATTACCGTCGTTTGGCGGAATGGAATGGATTTCCCCCGATTTGCCCAAGGGAATACGTTCTTATCTGATTGGTTTAACCTTTGGGTTAGTCGCCTCTCCTTGCAGTACACCCGTTTTGGCAACGTTACTGGCTTGGGTGGCAAGTACACAAGACTGGGTTTTAGGTGGCGTTCTGCTATTATCCTATACGGCAGGTTATGTTACTCCGTTGATTGTGGCAGGTACATTTACCGCTTCAATAAAGAGGTTATTAGAAGTACGCCAATGGTCAAGTTGGATTACACCCGTTAGTGGGGCTTTATTAGTCGGATTCGGCGTCTTTTCGCTGCTGTCTCGGATTCCTGGGGGAATTTTTTAATTAATGACGTTAGATAATCAATCTGTGTCTAATCCTGTCGGACGTTGGTTCCGGCGTTATATCGTATCATTTCTAGCGGATTTACGACTGGCGATCGCACTCCTTCTCGCGATCGCTCTTTTCAGTATCAGTGGCACCATTATCGAACAGGGTCAATCTCTTGCCTTTTATCAAGCCAATTATCCCGAAGATCCCGCCTTATTTGGCTTCTTAACCTGGAAAGTTCTCCTATTCTTAGGATTAGACCACATATACCGGACATGGTGGTTTTTGTCAATCCTGGTTCTGTTTGGCAGTAGCCTCACCGCTTGCACGTTTACTCGTCAATTTCCCGCCCTGAAAGCCGCCCGTCGTTGGAACTATTACAAAGAACCGCGTCAATTTCAGAAATTGGCACTCAGCGCTGAACTAGAAACAGGTTCTCTGAATTCCTTATCCCAACTGCTGCAAGCCAAGCGCTATCGGGTATTTCAAGAAGGAGATAGCCTCTACGCCCGCAAAGGAATCGTGGGGCGGATTGGTCCAATTGTCGTTCATGCCAGTATGTTGATTATTCTGGCGGGGTCAATTTGGGGGGCGATGACGGGATTTATGGCACAGGAAATGGTTCCTAGTGGCAAAACCTTTCATGTCCGAAACATTATTGATGCCGGTCCCTGGGCAAAATCTCAGGTTCCTCAAGATTGGGGGATTCATGTTAATCGCTTCTGGATTGACTACACCCCCGAAGGCGGAATTGATCAGTTTTATTCCGATTTATCGGTGGTGGATAACCAGGAACAAGAAATTGACCGCGAAACCATTTATGTGAATAAACCCCTGCGCCATCAAGGTGTCACCTTCTACCAAACCGACTGGGGAATCGCGGCGGTGCGAGTACAGTTAAATAACAGTCCGATTTTCCAGTTACCCATGGCGAAACTGGATATCCAGGGGAATGGGCGCATCTGGGGGACATGGATACCAACGAAACCGGATTTAAGTGAAGGGGCTTCACTGTTGGCAAAAGACTTACAGGGGACGGTTTTGGTGTACGATGCCAAGGGCAAATTAGTCTCCACGGTTCGTTCTGGAATGAGTACCCAAGTGAATGGGGTAACATTGCGTCTGAAGGAATTAATCGGCAGTACGGGTTTACAAATAAAAGCTGATCCGGGCATTCCGATTGTGTATACCGGCTTTGGTTTGCTCATGGTGGGTGTAATTATGAGCTATGTTTCCCATTCGCAAATTTGGGCATTACAAAAAGGCGATCGCTTTTATGTGGGGGGGAGAACTAACCGCGCCCAGGTATCCTTTGAGCGAGAAGTGATTGAGATTTTAGATCGCTTGCATGAGGATAAATCAACCCCTGACGTTCCGTTACAAGAAGCGATGCAAGTCTAGGGAGACCTGAAGGGGTATGGGGTGTGGGGTGTGGGGTATGGGGTGTGGGGTGTGGGGTGTGGGGTATGGGGTGTGGGGTGTGGGGTATGGGGTGTGGGGTGTGGGGTGTGGGGTGTGGGGTATGGGGTGTGGGGTGTGGGGTGTGGGGAAAATATTAGAGAAACACAAAAGCCCATCATATCACCCCCCTTCCGTCCCTTCAGGCGAATGGAATTCGCGCCTAGACAAACCAAGTCCGCCTGCGCGGACTAACAACAGATTAAGAGTTTTGGAACCCGCGTTAGCGAAGCTTGCCGAAGGCCAGGCGGGTTTTGTTTGTGTAGTTGCGGTTTCAACCGCCCTGAATAAAAACGCCTGAAACCCTTATATTTAAGGCATTGCAATTATGGGCAATCGTCAGGACATGATATCAAAGCCTCTCTCCTTGCAGGAGAGAGGTTTGGAGAGAGGTTTTCCAGATCCCGTGAAAAGTAAGGCGTTGGATGTGGGAGCGTTGAGGAGCAAACGATTCCAGAGAAATGGTATGAGAATGGCGCGTCTCTACAGATTGCTCCAGAATAGTGCAAGTGACCCACTACGCCGTAAGATCTAAAGCATGATCTACCAACCACCGCGCCCAACTATCCCTGAGAGTACCTGGCACCGTCCAATTGGACAGGGCTGGGAGAATCCCTATACTGTACGCTATGCCAGTAATCTGGATGATGGACCCTGGCATGGTATGCCCCTTGGTGGATTTGGCGCAGGTTGTTTGGGGCGATCGCCACGGGGAGATTTTAATCTATGGCATCTGGATGGGGGAGAACATACCTTTAAATCTTTGCCAGCTTGTCAGTTTAGCGTCTTTGAACAGCCAGAGAACCAAGACGCCCAAGCCTATTCCCTTTGCACCGAACCCCCAGAGGATGGCAGTCTGGGCAAATGGCAATGGTATCCTACGTCGCCTAATGTAGAGACGCGCCATGGCGCGTCTCTACCAACGGGAACCTATCACGCCCTTTATCCTCGCAGTTGGTTTGTCTACGAGAATGTCTTTCAAACGGAATTAACCTGCCAACAGTTTTCCCCAATTTGGGCAGATTGTTATCAGGAAAGCAGTTATCCGGTGGCGGTGTTTGAATGGACTGCCCATAATCCCACAGATCAGCCGATTACCTTAAGTATTATGCTCACCTGGCAGAATATGGTGGGCTGGTTTACTAATGCAATCAAGCATCCCCAAGTTCAGGTACGGGATGATGGGAGTCCGGTTTACGAGTATCAACCCCGTTGGGGCAATAGCACCGGGAATTATAATCAGTGGATTGTGGATAATTTCCGCGTGGGTTGTCTGTTAGATCGAGTGAGGTTGCGGGATGAGATTGAGGAAGGCGAAGGACAACTCTGTTTTGCCACGGTGACGAATCCTAGTCAGGAGGTATTCTATCACTGTCGCTGGAATCCCACAGGCGATGGATCAGACGTGTGGAATACGTTTGCCAGTGACGGGAGTCTCAGTGATGTGCAAGATGAAACGCCTGCTGAACCCGGAGAACAAATTGGGGGCGCGATCGCGGTACGGGTAAGACTGCGCCCAGGGAGAACCCGGAAAATCCCCTTTATCCTGGCTTGGGATTTTCCAGTAACTGAGTTTTCGGCTGGGGTTAAATATTACCGCCGTTATACCGATTTCTTTGGACGTACCGGGAATAATGCCTGGTCAATGGTTCGCACTGCCCTTAAACATTCTGACCTTTGGCAAGAGCGAATTTCATCCTGGCAAAATCCCATTTTACAGCGTCAGGATTTACCCAATTGGTTCAAAATGGCGCTGTTTAATGAACTGTATTTGTTATCGGCTGGAGGAACCATTTGGAGTGCGGCAAATGAACGCAATCCGGTGGGACAATTTGGGGTGTTGGAATCCTTTGATTATCGTTGGTACGAAAGTTTAGATGTGCGGCTGTATGGGTCGTTTGCCCTAGCGATGTTGTGGTCGCGATTGGATAAAGCGGTACTGGAAGCCTTTGCCCAGGCAATTCCCACGAGTGATGATACGCCGCGAATTATTGGATACAATCAAGCCACAGCAATTCGCAAAGCCGCTGATGCCACACCCCATGATTTAGGCGCAGCGAATGAACATCCGTGGGAGAAAACTAATTATACCAGTTATCAAGATTGTAATCAATGGAAAGATTTACCCTGTGATTTTGTCTTGCAAGTGTATCGGACTTTTGTATTTACGGGGTCAAAGGATATTGAGTTTTTAGCCGAATGTTGGTCAGCCATTGTCAGGGCGCTAGCTTATCTGAAAACCTTTGATCACGATGGTGATGGGATTCCAGAAAACTCAGGCGCACCGGATCAGACGTTTGATGATTGGCAGTTGCAGGGAGTTAGTGCTTACTGTGGTGGACTATGGTTAGCCGCCTTAGAAGCCGGAAGCGCGATCGCACAGATTCTCCTAGATAATTACACCCTAGTTTTTTCCATTAATCTACCTGATCCAGAGGTAATTCAACAAACCCTAAACGACTATCAGCAATGGCTACAACAGGCAAAACCGATTTATCAAGAAAAACTCTGGAATGGTCAATATTATCGCCTGGATAGCGACAGTGATTCCGATGTGGTGATGGCAGATCAACTTTGTGGTCAATTCTATGTAAAACTATTAGGATTACCGGATATTGTTCCCGCTGACTGCACCCAATCGGCATTAAAAACGGTTTACGAGTCTTGTTTTTTAAAGTTCCATAATGCCCAATTTGGTGCAGCCAATGGCGTAAAACCCGATGGTTCTCCTGAATATCCCGATGCGACACATCCCCTAGAGGTGTGGACAGGGATTAATTTTGGACTAGCCGCCTTTTTAATTCAATTGGGGATGAAGGATGAAGCCTTAAAATTGACAGAAGCAGTAGTGAGACAAGTCTATGAAAATGGGTTACAATTCCGCACCCCAGAAGCGATTACACCTATTGGCACATTTCGGGCAGGTCATTATCTGCGGGCGATGGCAATTTGGAGCGTTTATTTAACCTTAAGCTGAAGTCCCCCGCATAAATTTACTACACAATTGTGTGGATGGGATGAGTACCCTGAGCTTTCTCGCATCGCGTCTCTACATTGCTCCCTCTGCTTCCCCTGCTCCCCCTGCTTTTAGGGCTTAAGTTGACACCAATGGGTTACCAAACCCCTGCCAATAGGGTTGGGGGAGATAAAAGTAAATTGGGGGAAATTGTGACTCTTCCAAGCTCACGGTTCAACGAAGTAACCGTGAGTAGTTGACAACTATTACGCTATCCTTATAGTTAACATGATTGTCGGTACAACAGAAGCGGCTCAAATTTTAAATATCTCTACAGCTCGACTGCGAGTCCTGCTGCTCCAGGGCAGAGTGCAAGGCGCTTACAAGACCGGGACAATGTGGTTAATGCCTCTATTTAATGGCAAACCACTGATTCAGCGAGGAAAAAGAGGTCCGGCTCCTCGTTGGCGCAATCCCAGAAAGCCAGCGAAAACGATCATTCACGTTAATTCACACAGAATTCGACAGAATCAAAAACATAACTCACACCAGCCGGTGATTACGGTGAAGAAGTGGTGCGACTCTGGGTCGCTGATTGGAGCAAAGGAACAGGCTTCCCAAAAGGGCAATCAGAATATCTATGGTCATGAAGTGGAAATACCGGGAGGATGCCGTGTTGTTTATCGTCCCGATAGTCCAAGATGTGGTGCTAAGGTTTGGATCGAAACGCTTTATGACGTCAGGGTGATTTCTTGGCAGGAGGACGGTTCTGGCTGACTTGCACCCAGTCGCGTTAAAGATAGCAGATAGACAGGAAACGTTTTCTTGATTAATTCGCGATCGCGCCCCCTGGGTGAGTCAGTATTGTTAAGGATATCAGCATGAATTCGCGATCGCGCCCCCTGGGTGTGTTAGATATTAGTAGCTAGCTTGCTGGTTCGCAACCAGAAGGGGAACAATTATTGACGTTATGGTTTAAATGCCGAACAGCTTAGATGTGCGGCAGAGTAAATGTTGTATTTTTTCTAGTACCATTTAATTAAAATAATGTCGCCCATATTTCACTAAAATTGACAAAGTTTAAAATTTATTAATATAAACAGAGAAAATTCGGCTTTCTGTATGAAGATTCAGTAAAGATGTCCTGTTGACTAATTTTCCGTTGCCGATTACTCCTAATATAAATAACGGATAACGTTTGTGGCTTTCATCGAGTACACGGCTCATGGTGCATCAATCGCCATTCTCTTCAACGACTTCCCCGTCATTAGAAATAACGGGTTCTCGGCAATTCACGGCTTGGTTAACTGAGCAACATCTCAGTCTAGCTTTTACTACCTATCAAGCTGGGAAGGTATTTTTTATTGGAGTACAGCCAACGGGACAGTTGTCAATCTTTGAGCGCACGTTTGAGCGGTGTATGGGGTTGTGTGTTCATGGCTCCACCCTTTATTTGAGTTCGCTTTATCAGGTATGGCGATTTGAAAATGTTCTAGAAGCGGGACAAGTTCACAACGGGTATGACTGTCTTTATGTGCCGCAAGTGGGTTATGTTACCGGGGATTTGGATGTCCATGATGTGGCGGTGGTTTATCCCCCCCTAACCCCCCCTTCAAAAGGGGGGGGATCTCTTGCTCCCCCCTTACAAAGGGGGGCTGGGGGGGATTCCCCCATCTTTGTCAATACCCTATTTAGCTGTTTGGCGACGGTGAGCGAAACTCACAGTTTTGTTCCAGTATGGCAACCGCCGTTTATTTCCAAGTTGGCGGCTGAAGATAGGTGTCACCTGAATGGCTTAGCGATGGGAGAAGGACAACCGGCGTATGTGACAGCGGTGAGTCAGTCGGATGTTACCGATGGTTGGCGGGATAAACGGCGCGATGGGGGGTGTGTGGTTGATGTGGAGAGGAATCAGGTGATTTTGACGGGGTTGTCGATGCCTCATTCGCCGCGAGTTTATCGGGATAAGCTCTGGTTGCTCAATTCTGGCACAGGGGAGTTTGGCTATGTTGATTTGAACCGGGGAGAGTTTGAGTCAGTGGCGTTTTGTCCCGGTTATTTGCGCGGGTTGGCGTTTAGTGGGGATTTTGCGATTGTCGGGTTGTCGAAGCCGAGGGAGAATAAGACGTTTTCGGGTTTGGCGCTGGATGAGCGGTTACAGAGTAAGCAGGCTGAACCGCGCTGTGGGTTGTTGGTGATTGATTTACGCAGTGGGGATATTGTCCATTGGCTGCGAATTGAAGGGATAGTGACGGAATTGTATGACGTGGCGGTATTGCCAGGAGTGCGGCGTCCGATGGCGGTTGGGTTTAAGACGGATGAAATTCGGCGTATTGTCAGGATTGGTTCGGAGCAATAGTAACTGAAATTTAACGGGAGAATACTATGGCAACTGCATCTTTTAATCTTAGTGAATTGGATGGTAGCAATGGCTTTGTCATCAACGGGATTGATCCGGATGACTTGTCAGGTCGTTCGGTGAGTGGAGCCGGAGATATCAATGGGGATGGCATTGATGACTTGATTATCGGTGCCACAGGTGCTGACCCCAACGGTAACTCTTCTGCAGGAGAAACTTATGTGGTGTTTGGTAACAGCGAAGGTTTCAATGCTTCACTTGAGCTGTCTGAACTCAACGGTAGCAATGGCTTTGTCATTAACGGCATTGATGTGGGTGACCAATCAGGTCGTTCGGTGAGTGGAGCAGGAGATATCAATGGGGATGGCATTGATGACTTGATTATCGGTGCCCCCCGTGCTGACCCCAACGGTAACGTGGGTGCAGGAGAAACTTATGTGGTGTTTGGTAACAGCGAAGGTTTCAATGCTTCACTTGAGCTGTCTGAACTCAACGGTAGCAATGGCTTTGTCATCAACGGCATTGATCGGGTTGACTTCTCAGGTTTTTCGGTGAGTGGAGCAGGAGATATCAATGGAGATGGCATTGATGACTTGATTATCGGTGCATACCGTGCTGACCCCAATGGTAACTCTTTTGCAGGAGAAACTTATGTGGTGTTTGGCAGTATCCGCTCAGGAATCAATGGCACGCCCAATAATGATACCTTAGTTGGCACTCAAGATAATGATCTAATCAACGGATTCGCTGGTAATGACACCATCGCAGGCAACCTAGGAAATGATACCATCTTCGGCGGTGACGGGGATGATGTCTTACGCGGTGACTTAAACCAGCGTTCCCCCCAAATTGGTATCGGTGGCGATGATATCATCTTCGGTGGTGCAGGCAATGACCGCATCGGTGGCAAAGGGGGAAATGACCAACTCTTTGGTGAAGCCGGGGATGACCAAATCTGGGGGGATGATGGGGATGACATCCTGCGCGGCGGACTCGGTAACGATACCCTAACTGGGGATGACTTCTCTGGCGGTAGTGGTAGCGATACCTTTATCCTCGCCGTAAACGAAGGGACAGATACAATCGTAGACTTCCAAGATGGTGCAGATTTAATTGGCTTAGCCGATGGTCTAACTTTTGGTCAGTTATCGATTACTCAAGATGGCAAAAATACCCTGATTGGTTTTGAAGATGAGACGCTGGCTATGCTCAAAGGAATGAATGCCAACCTCTTAACAGAAGCCGATTTTACCCTTATAGGCTAGAACGTTTCTCCCTAAATTCGTGTCGTGGAAAAACGACATTATCGTAGGGGCGCACCGACGTGCATGGGTGTCAACTTAAGCCACATTACCCACGATAGGATACTGGGTGTGGGGTATGGGGTGTGGGGTGTGGGGGAAAGCGAGCAATGTTGGGGAGCTATGTATTAAACGGAACCTGTTTGA
>NZ_JAVKEA010000223.1:0-79631 GCF_040221695.1 Coleofasciculus sp. E2-BRE-01
TCAAACAGGTTCCGTTTAATACATAGCTCCCCAAAATTGCTCGCTTTCCCCCACACCCCACACCCCATACCCCACACCCAGTATCCTATCGTGGGTAATGTGGCTTAAGTTGACACCCATGGGCAATGCCGTGCCCCTACATGATGATGCTCCCCGATCGCACAATCACCCGGATTTCATATCCGCGATCGCATTCTTTGTCATTGAGGCAATGGCTTTATCTGTGGCTTTGGGTAAATGGTAGTATTTCCCTCCGGCTTGCTTAGCTAACTCCTTGGCAAACCCTGTCGAGACAAACTTGTTTTCGGTATCAATCACCAATAACTGAATCCCCATTGCCCGAATTCTTGCGGCTATCTCCAATAATTCCCCTTTAATATCTGGCTTTTCGCCTTCGGGTATGGGTTCACCCAGAGAACGGGCTAAGGGAATATTCCCGCGTCCATCGGTAATCGCCACAATCACGATTTGACCGATATCTCCCGACATTTTGGCATTCGTACCCACGCGCACCGCCTGGGTTAATCCATGTGCCAGGGGGGAACCGCCACCACAGGGTAGCCGATCTAATCTCCCCCGCGCTAAGGCGATGGAACGGGTAGGCGGTAATAATACCTCAGCCTGTTCGCCGCGAAAGGGAATTAGGGATACTTGGTCACGATTTTGATAGGCTTCCGTTAACAGTTGCATCACTGCACCCTTCGCCGATTGCATTCGGTTGAGTGCCATGGAACCCGACGCATCCACCAAAAATACCACCAACGCCCCAGCTTTGCGGGCGAGGCGTTTGGAACGCATATCTCCCGATTCGACGATCACCTTGCGATTGGGCTGGCGTTCCCGGCGGGCTTTTTGATAGGGTGCAGCCGCCCGTAATGTGGCATCAACGGCGATGCGTTTGACTGCACCTTTGGGTAACATCGGTTTGACATAGCGCCCGCGATCCTCGGAAAAGATAATACTGCGCGTTCCCGATTTTCCTTGTCGCTGCGCCATTTGAGCGAAGTAGAGGACAGTGGGGTCGAGAACTACGCCCTCGGTATCGAAGACGAATTCTTCAGGGATGCTGGGGGGTTCTTGTTCTTGTTCTGGTTCTTGTTCCTCGTCTTCCTCCTCCTGATCTTCGGGTTCATCTTGATCTTGAGACGACTCATCTTGGGGCGGTGGGGGTGGAGGTGGCGGTGGCGGTTCCTCTGGTGGGGTCTGGACGATGGTAGAACGGGGGACAATCACCAATTCCACGGCGCGTTTCAAATCGTCGGCACTGACCGTCTGACGCCCATCTAGGGCGGCTGAGGCTTTGGCGACGCGCACGGCAAAGAGTTCCGCCCGATGCCCTTGAACGCCACCGCGCAGGGCTTCTTCCACGAGATAGGCGATTTGAGCGGATGTAATTTGCACGTCTTTGAGCCATTCCCGTGCCAGGATAATATCAGTTTTCAGGTTATCGATGTCTTCGTTATATTGGCTGAGAAAGGCTTGGGGTGAACTCGTGTACGCGATCGCACCTTCGACGGCTTGCACTCGCTGATCCAATGACAATACCCCATCAGCAGAGAGGGTTATGGCAATTCTATCCAGTAAATGCTCCCGCAGGGGTCCTTCGTCGGGGTTATAGGTGGCGATTAATAAAGGTTTGCAGGGATGCTGAAAACTCATCCCCTCTCGTTCAACTTGGTTGCGCCCATCGGTGAGAACACTTAACAGTTGGTTGGCGATTTGGTCATCCAGGAGGTTGATTTCATCAATATATAACACCCCTCGATGTGCCTGTGCCAAGAGTCCGGGTTGAAACACAGGTTCCCCTTGTTGTACCGATTTCTCCACATCCACGGAACCCAAGAGGCGATCTTCGGTTGTTCCCAGGGGGATTTGTACAAAGGGCGCGGGGATAATTTCCGTCTCCACGGTTTCTGGTTCAACGCCTTGGGCTAAAAGCTGATCATCCCATTCTTGAGGATAACGGGGATGACAATTAGAAATGGAACCCTTGACTACTTCAATGGGGGGGAGTAGGGCGTGAAGGGCGCGTGCCATCACGGATTTAGCCGTTCCCCGTCGTCCCGCGATCGCGACTCCTCCTAATCCCGGATCAACCGCCGCCAACAGCAGCGCTAATTTAATCGCTTCTTGCCCAACAACAGCCGTTAGGGGAAAATTGGTTGCTGGGGCAGAGTTCAGCACAGGCATAAGGCAAGCATGACACTATCAGTCTTTCAGCATACCTTGTCCTGGAGTGGTTTGGACGGTTAGCGGAAAAACCTCGTGCTTGAGGGAGATGGGGAAGATGGGGGAGATGGAGGAGATGGGGGAGATTATGTAGGGGCGGGTTTCACTACTATCGTTTGAAATGGTGCGTTACGCTACGCTAACGCACCCTACACCCGCCCCGACCTAACCGTTCAATTATCACAAATGACGTAGCTTGCTGTTCAATGGCAGCGAGTTCTTCACCGTTCACGTTAGTTTAATTGTTGTGTAATATTCTTGTATAATATTCATCCACACGCCAAGTAACAATTCGTTTTAGTCTTAACTATGACAGTTGCTCCTCATAAACCTGAATCAGCCCAATCAACGAATCCCCTATCTGAACCAGAACTTGAATCGGAATTTAACTGGCGAAATTGTTGGTATCCTATCTGTTTCCGTCAAGATTTTCCCAAAGATCGCCCCTATAGTTTTTCGTTGTATGATGAACCGTTCGTTATATTCCAACACCAAGAGGAATTAATTTGTTTAACCGATCGCTGTCCTCATCGTGCGGCTAAATTATCCGATGGGCAGATCATCGACGGTAAACTTGAATGCTTGTACCACGGATGGCAATTTGGTCATGAGGGTGAATGTTTACATATTCCCCAGTTATCGGCTGATGGGACAATACCTGTGAATGCTAACGTGCGATCGCATAAAGTTGTCGAACGCCAAGGAATGATTTGGATTTGGCCCGGTGCGGCTGAATTGGCGGATGAACAAACTATTCCCACTATTCCTAAACTGAACAAGCCCGGATTTGTCCATTACGACAAACTCACGGAACTGCCTTGTGATATCAGCTATGTGATCGAACACATGTTAGATCCAGCTCATATTCATATTACCCATCATGGGAATCAGGGCGATCGCGCCAAAGCTCAACCCTTGGAAATGGAAATTATCGAGAGTTCGGTTCAAGGGTTTCGCGGCAGGTTTCGCGAGACAACGCAACCGAATCCAACTTGGAGGAATTTAGATTTTTTGGCTCCTAGTTTAGCCCATCTACATTTTCCTATTCCTGAGAAAGGTTGGTTTTTTGGGCAGGCGTTTTATTTTTTCCCTTTAGGGAAAGGAAGATGCCGTATTCTTACTCGCAGTTATCGTAATTTTGCCACTCAACCAGTCAAGCTGATGCCGAGATGGTGGATTCATTTAAGACAGAATAAAATTATCGCAGAGGATTTAGCGCAGCTTGTCGCACAACAAAATGAAGTTGAACGGTTAGGACAACCTGTGAAACAGGTTTATTCCCCTATTCCCACCTGTGACACGTTTGCTATGGAATATCGCAAATGGCTGGATCGGGTTGGGACTTCTTTGCCCTATTATCGCGGGTATTTGACCTCGAAAGGCATGGACAATAAACCTGAAGGTCAGTTGAATACAATGTCAGTGAAGCCGTTATTTTGGCACACAGAACTTTGTGGGTCTTGTAACCGAGCCTATCAGGTAACTCAGCGGGTGGAAAAATGGGGTGTAGGCGTCGCCATTGTTTTAGCAGCGTTGGCAATTTTGAGCGATGATTCTGGGATGGAAATGGGGGCAGTTTTATTGGCAATTGCAGCGGTAATTGTCGCCGTTTCTGCCAATAAACTCAAGCATCGTTTTGAAGCGTATTCAGTAGGTTGGCGGCAATAATTTAACTATATTAGGTTCTGTAAACAGCCCTCAAACCCTTGCAAGTGATCAATGATAAATGATGCTCCCCGCCGTTAACGTTTATTGTTTCTGTGAACGGGAGTTACACCCACTGATTTTACCTCAGGAGTTTGAACGGTTAACGGTAAAGTCACCTTAAACGTTGAGCCAACGTTAACCTGAGAGTCGAGCTGAATTTCCCCTTGCAAAAGTTGCACCAACCGCCCAACAATTGCCAGCCCCAATCCGGTACTATCCGGTAAACGCTTAGCACGGGAACCACCGCGAAAATAAGGGTCAAAAATTTTAGCTTGGTCTTCTGGATCAATACCAATCCCGGTATCGGTAATCGCGATCACAAAATGATCAAAATGCTCAGTTTTATCATTTTGATTAGGTTGATTACTACACTCAACCTGGCAGGTGATGGTAATGCTTCCGGTTTCCGTGTAACGAATGGCATTACTGACCAAATTGGTGATAATCTGTTCGAGTCGCAAGGGATCAGTCGTGACTTGCTTCGGCGCTAGTTCGTAATCTACCGTTATTGTCAGGTCTTTTTCACTAGCTGAGGGCGTTAATGTATCGACAACGTTGTCGATCAACACGCAAACATCAATTACCTCTGGCTGCAATGTTACCTGTCCCGCCTCATGACGAGAGACTTCTAAAGCATCGTTGATGAGGTGTAAAAGTTTTCGCCCATTTCTGAGTACCCGATCAATGTGATCTAGACTGACAACGGTGTCTTGGGTGTTGTGTTGATGTAGAAATAAATCGGACGATATTAGAATTGACTGTAGCGGATTTTTTAAATCATGGGCTAAATGGGCTAAATTATCTCGATGGGTGTCTACTAAGCGGGTCAGTTCGTGATTGGTGAGATTCACTTGACTTTGCAGTTTTTCTAACTCCTGCAATCGTTCTTCAGTATAACTGTTGAAACAACGACCAATCACGTCATCCAGTGCCATATCAATGATCCGGGTGGCTTGCAAAACCTGAGCGCTTGAGCCTTGCAATAGATCCGATTCTAAATGAGCAAAGATAATCTGGCGCAGAATTCGATATTCTCGTGCGACTTCGGTGGGATCGTAGCCTTGTTTAGCTCGGATTACACCATGCTCTAGACTTTTCTCGACAATTGTTTGATGTGCGCCGTCTTCACAGTCAGAAAGGATTTGGGCGATGGCTCGCAGCACCGAGGGTAAACCATCTAGCACCGCCTTATAGGTGAGTTCACGGGTACTCTCCAGTTCCCCATCTTGGCGAACCGCTTCCACCCAGTTGTTGACGATTGAGTCCAGTTTATTGAGTAATTCTTGACTAAAATCCATGGTTGAGCCGGATCATTGGAGATTGCCAAAGGTAAGCAGAATGCAATCTAGTATAGGTCTAAATTTCTAACTTTGGGGGGTTGCGCTTATATCCTTAAGATTTTATAAAGATTAATAATTGATGGTTGAAATGTGATAATAGAAATCCCTCGCGGAGTTATTGGTGATGAAATTTAAGGTTATTGGAGAACTGTTCAAGGAAACGATTCAAGAATGGCAAGAGGATAAAGCGTCACGGTTAGCCGCCGCCTTAGCCTATTACACGGTGTTCTCCCTGGCACCGTTGTTGATTATCGCGATCGCGATCGCGGGTTCCATTTTTGGTCCAGAAGCCGCACGAGGGGAGATTGTCGAGCAAATTCAAGGGCTAGTTGGCACTGAGGGGGCTAAGGTGATTGAAACGGCGATTCAAAATGCGAATCGACCAAATGTTAGCAGTATTGCCTCAATTATCAGTATTGTCGTGCTGCTGTTTGGTGCATCGGGAGTCTTCGCTCAACTGCAAGATGCGTTGAATACCGTTTGGGGAGTACAACCGAAACCTGGACGCCCGGTTAAAGGTTTTTTACAGAAACGGTTATTGTCCTTTTCGGTTGTGCTAGGGATTGGCTTTTTACTCTTAGTATCTCTGATTGTCAGTGCGGCATTATCGGCGTTGAGTAATTATGCTAGTGATTTACTTTTTGGTGTCGATTTTCTCTGGTCACTGTTAAACTGGGTCCTTTCTCTAGGCGTAATTACCCTGCTCTTTGCGATGATGTACAAGTTTCTCCCTGATGTGAAAATTAGCTGGGGAGATGTCTGGATTGGTGCGAGTATTACTGCCCTACTTTTCACGATTGGTAAGTCTTTAATTGGCATGTATTTAGGGCGAGGAAGTTTTGCCTCAACTTATGGCGCGGCGGGGTCATTAGTGATTTTTCTGGCTTGGGTTTACTATTCCGCCCAAATTCTGTTTATCGGCGCAGAATTTACCCAGGTTTATGCTAGTAAGTTTGGCTCAAACATTGTTCCTGATAAACATGCGATTCAACTGACGGAAGCAGATCGGGCAAAGCAAGGAATTGCTCATACCGAAGCCCTCAAAAAAGCTGCTGGAGATTCAGAGGATTCGGAAAAATCACCGAAGGAAAAACAGTCAGGTAATGTAGGGGCTAAAGCGTTGAAAACCTACCATGATGCCGCCAGGAAAATGGGGTTAGACAAAAAACAGAAATAGGATTAAAGTTGAAGATGAGACGAGAACCCCGACTTCTTTAAGAAGTCGGGGTTCTGAAGGAGGCGCTATAATTAAGACCAAGACTTGACTCAAAAAACAGCGCAACTGCATCAAATGAATCAGGGATTCAACCACGCCGATCGAGACCAAGCCGTATTAATTGCCCAACTCCAAGAGAGTGAACATCGGCTCAAACAAATTCTTGATGCTGTACCTGTGGGTATTTTTGTGTCAGAAGCTGATGGGAAACCTGACTATGTAAATCAAATCGGTAAGCAAATTTTGGGTCAAGGGGTGGTTGAGCCAGTGACGGCGGATCACTTCATTGAAACCTATCGGATTTATCAGGCGGGAACCGATGAATTTTATCCCCGGAATCGCCATCCCCTATTGCAAGCGTTACAAGGGAAACGGGTGCGGGTTGATGATATGGAAATCCGTCACCGCGATCGCACAATTTCCGTCGAAGCTTGGGGCGCCCCAATCTATGATTGTCAGGGAACTCTGACTCATGCGATCGCGGCGTTTGTTGATGTCAGTGAACGGCAGCAGCCTGAACGGATTTCAGCCGATTATTATCAGCAATTAGAGCAACAGGTGGCGGAACAAACCGAAGAATTACGCCATAGCCAAGCCCGAAATCAGGCGCTACTGGCGGCTATTCCGGATATGATTTTCTGTTCCCAGGCGGATGGTACGTTTATCGATTTTAAACCCGCACCTACTATCCCGATATTAATCCCAGCCCAGGCTTTTTTAGGCAAAAAACCGGAAGATGTTTTTCCCTCAGACTTAGCCCAGAAAATTAAGGCGGCTTATCAGGAAAGCTTGGTATCCGGTGAGGTGCAACAACTCGATTATCAACTCCAGATCGAGAATCAAGTGCGGGATTATGAAGTCCGTATTGTTCCCTGTAGTAACCAGGAGATCCTTTCCATTGTCCGTGATATTAGCGATCGCAAGCAAGCCGAAGCCCAAATTGCCTTTCAAGCCTCTCTACTGAATCAAGTTCGTAATGCTGTGATTGCTACCGATTTAGCCGGAACCATCATCTACACCAATCAATTTGCTCAGCGTTTATATCAACTCAATCCAGAAACAATACTCGGTCAATCAATCCTTGAGGTTACCGTACTCCCCCAAGATAAAGCCCTGGCACAGGAGATTTTAGCGGGTGTACAAGAAAACGGCTATTGGGAGGGGGAATTTACAGTTCAACGCCAAGATGGTAGCACGTTTCCAGTTTATGCCACGAATACCCTAATTCAAGATCACCAAGGAAATTTCATCGGCTATGTGGGTGTCAGTATTGATATTAGCGCTCAAAAACAAGCGGAGGAACAACTGCGCCAAAGTAAACATTTTATCGAACAAATTGCGGCGGCTTCACCCTATTGCTTATATATTTATGATCTCATTGAAAATCGCAATATCTACAGCAACCAAGAAATTACCACAATTCTGGGTTATACACCCGCAGAAATTCAAGCCATGGGCGAAAATTTTATCTCCGGCTTGTTGCACCCCGATGACTTTACTATCGTCTCACAACAGTTACAAAAGCTGGCGACGGCGGCGGATGGAGAAATTTTAGAGATAGAGTACCGGATGCAGGATGCCCAAGGGAAATGGCATACCTTATTTGGTCGAGAAACGGTATTCGCCAGAACTGCAGATGGCAGCGTTAAGCAGGTGATTGGTACGGTAATTGATATCAGCGATCGCAAGCAAGCAGAAGTTGAATTACGCAACAGCGAACAATTGTATCGTACCATGGCAAAACATTTTCCTAATGGGGCAATTTTCTTGTTTGATCAAGATTTGCGTTATTTGGTGGCGGATGGTCAATACTTAGGTAAGTCAGGTTCAGGATATAGTCGGAATCTATTAGAAGGAAAAACAATTTGGGACGCTTTATCGGAACCAGAATGTGCACTGGTTGAACCGTTGTATCGTGATGCTTTGGCGGGGATAGAACAAACCCTGGAAATACCCTATCGCCATTGCATTCATCTGGTGCAAACTCGGGCAGTGCAAAATGATACGGGCGAAATTATGGCGGGTATGGTTGTCGTTCAGGATATCACCGAACGCAAGCAAGCCGAGGAATCGCTGAGAGAACGAGAAACCTTTTTACGCAGTATCTATGACGGAATTGAAGCGGCTATTTTTATCGTGGATGTTCTCGAAGATGGCGAATTCCGTTATGTTAGTATTAATCCCACCCATGAACGGATGTCAGGTCTTCTCGCCTCAGAAATAAGCGGTAAGACTCCCCAAGAAATGTTCACTTCAGAAACGGCACAGGCGGTGTCTCAACGGTATCATGCCTGTGTTGCAGCCGGGGAACGCATGAGTTATGAAGAATGCCTACAGATTCAGGGACAAGAAACCTGGTGGATTACTAATTTAACCCCTCTGCGGGATAGCAACTCGCGAATTTATCGACTGATTGGCACTAGCTTTAATATTAGCGATCGCAAACAGGTTGAGAAAACCTTACAGTTGCAAGCCGCCGCCATGTCAGCCGCTACCGATGGGATTGCAATTTTGAATCAGCGGGGAGAGTATGTCTCTCTTAACCAGGCGCACGCCCAAATCTTTGGTTATGAGAGTGCTGCCCAACTCCTGGGTCAAAATTGGCAGGTGCTGTACGATAGTAGCGAATATCAACGGCTACTGGAAGAGTATGTACCCTTATTGTTACAGCAAGGATATTGCCGCACCGAAGCCCAAGGTTTACGCCGTGATGGTAGCACATTTCCCCATGAAGTCTCGGTTACGTTATTACCGGGAGGCGAAAGAATTTGTATTGTTCGTGACATTAGCGAACGCAAACAAGCCGAAGCTGCACTACGAGAGAGTCAGCATTTTGTTCAACGTATTGCTGAAGCCTCTCCCAACCTTTTATATATTTTTGACCTAAATGAACAACGCAATATCTATGCCAACCGGGAAATGGCAGCGTTTCTGGGCTATACCCCAGAACAAATTCACACCATGGGTGAAAACCTGCTGCCCAGCCTTATCCACCCAGAAGATTTAACCCGATTACCCGCCTATTTTCAACAAGTCCAAAATGCGGCAGATGGAGAAATCTTTGAAATCGAGTATCGGGTAAGAGATGTTAATGGAGAATGGCACACACTTTTAGGTCGAGAAACCCCCTTTGCTAGAACCGCTGACGGTATGGTAACTCAGCTTTTAGGAACCGCCACAGACATCACTGAACGCCAACAAATGGAAGCCGCCTTACAAGAGAGTGAACAGCGCTATGAGTTAGCGACTCGTGCGGCAAATGTGGGGGTTTGGGAATGGAATCTAGAGACGAATGAATTTTATATTGACCCCACAATTAAGGCAATTCTCGGTTACACGGAGACAGAAATTGCTAATAATTTCAACCATTGGATCACCTCCATTCATCCCGATGATCAGTCCACGTTTATAACCGCAACCCAGGCACATTTAGCAGGAGAAACCTCAGAGTACCGTGTTGAACATCGGATGATGCACAAAGACGGTTCAATTCGTTGGATTGTCGTCCGGGGACAAGCCATCCGCGATGCCCAAGGGAAGGGTATCCGTATGATTGGCACGAATACCGATATTACCGAACGCAAGTTAGCTGAAATCGCCTTACAAGAGGCAAAAGAAGCCGCCGATGCCGCGAATCGGGCAAAAAGCACATTCCTGGCAAATATGAGTCATGAATTGCGAAGTCCTCTCAATGCCATTTTGGGATTTGCTCAACTGATGAGTAATAGTGTCACTCTTCCCCAGCAATACCAAAACAACCTACGGATTATTCACAATAGTGGAAACCATTTATTGACGCTAATTAACCAAGTTTTAGATTTATCTAAAATTGAGGCAGGACGTATTACGTTGAATGAAACTACGTTTAACCTGCATCATCTTTTGCGTGAAATTGAAGATATGTTTCGACTCAAGGTAAATGAGAAAGGGTTACAATTACGGTTTAACGGCGCGGCTGATGTTCCCCCCACGATACAAACCGATGAAATTAAGTTACGCCAAGTCTTAATTAACCTGATGAGTAATGCTGTTAAATTTACTGCCGCTGGGAGTGTGGTTGTGACGGTTACTCAACAACGGACAAATGACAATGGACTCATGACGCTTCATTTTGAAATTAAAGATACCGGATGCGGTATTGCGGCGGATGAATTAGAGAGTATCTTTGAAGCGTTTGTGCAAAGCCAAAGCGGAGTTCAATCCCAGAGTGGAACGGGTTTAGGATTACCGATTACGCGCAAGTTTATCCAACTTATGGGCGGAGAAATCACGGTTAACAGTCAAGTTATGCAGGGGACAACCTTTACGTTTAATATTCAGGCAAAGGAAACCGATATTATTTCTAAGACACCCCAAAAGTCATCCTGTCGCGTCATCGCCCTTGCCCCCAATCAACCCCACTATCGAATTTTGATTGTGGATGATCAAGTGGAAAACCGTCAACTATTAATCCAATTGCTGAATCCCTTGGGGTTTGAACTCCAAGAGGCGAATAATGGTGAAGAGGCGATTGAGATTTGGCATAGTTGGCAACCTGATTTAATTTTAATGGATTTGCGGATGCCGGGAATGGATGGCTACGCTGTTACCCAACATATTCGACAGTGTAGAGACGCGCCATGGCGCGTCTCTACATCACCCATAATCATTGCCCTAAGTGCTAGTGTAATAGAAGAAGAACGGTTAAAAGCCTTAGAGGTGGGTTGCGCGGATTTCATTGCCAAACCGTTTCACGAATCTGATTTGTTTGCAGCCATAAACCAACATCTGGGAATTAGCTTTATCTATGATGAACCAGAGGAAACGTCTATGCCAACGGAGACAGTTGTCTTAACATCGGATGATTTGGCTATGTTGCCTACTGATTGGTTAGCCTCGTTGCACCAAGCTACCCTTGAGGGAGATTTTGAGGAGATGTTAAGCTTGATTAATAAAATCCAGGATCAGGATAAAACCTTAGCCAAGACTCTAACCTACTTGGCTCATGATTTTCAGTTTGAACGATTACTCGATATTACCGAACCTTGGGTAAGTAAGGAGTCTGAATTATGAAATGATAACGAAAGGTGAAACTCTGCTCTCGTCTAAATCAGTCCTGAACAACTCCCAACCTAATACCTTGACTGAGTGACACGTTATATAGTTGGTCTAAGTAGGTCGGTGGAAATAAACCGAACTATCTTAAGTTCTGTGAATGTTCCTCAAATCCTTACATAAACGTAGCTTGCTTCTCAAGGGTAGCGAGTATGACGAATGACGAATGACGAATGACGAATGACGATATAGATTACAATTAAACTAATTGGCTTTAAAAATTATAATAAACCGGAAAAATGTCATCTTGCAGTCCTCTCTTGGCACAATTATCGCAATCAAAATCTATTGATCGCCATCCCCTAATCGTTACTCCCCAGATGCGGGTAACGGAGGTTATAAATTGGCTCAATGAACGTCAGAGTAGTTATGCATTAGTCGTCCAAGAAAAACGGTTAGTGGGTATTTTCACGGAACGGGATTTTGTCCGTATCGCTGCCCAGCAGCTACCCCTGGAAAACTTAAGCATTCAATCGGTGATGACGCCTGATCCGATTACCGTTTCCATCGACCAAGATCAAGGTATTTTTTCTATTATTTACCTGCTACGCCAACATCATATTCGTCATTTACCTGTCATCAATAAAGGGGGTAAAATCATTGGAGTGATTACGCCTAAAACCATTCGAGAGATTGTTCAACCGACTGATTTATTAAAGTTTAAACGAGTGGCAGATGTGATGAATTCTCAGGTGATTCAGAATTCTGTCACGGCGTCTCTCCTTGAAATTACTCAGCAAATGCTCACCCATGAGAAAAGCTGCATCGTGATTACTGAAACCCAAAACAACGCAGATATTGTTCCCCAGGGAATTATTACGGAACGCGATATTATTCAGTTGCAAAAAATGGGGATTAATTTCGCAACAACTTCAGCAAAAACCGTGATGAGTACCCCACTGCTTCCCATTGAAATCAATGATTCAATGATGCTGGCGAATGAAATGATGAAACGCCATAAAATTCGTCGTTTAGTGGTTGTAGACGAAGCCGGAAAACTAGCTGGAATCATCACCCAAAGTACGATCCTAGAAGCGCTGAATCCCCTAGAGATGTATGCCACCGTTGAACTTTTGCGTCAACAAGTGGATGAGCGAACTAAGGAGTTAAGTCAAATCAATGAGCAATTGCAGCAAAACCTCTGCCAATATGCCAAATTAGAAGAACAACTGCAACAAGTCAAAGACGAAGCCGCCGCCGCTAACCAAGTTAAACGTGCTTTCTTAGCTAATTTAAACCATGAATTTAGAACACCACTCCATGCGATTCTCGGGTTTGCTCAACTGATGCACCGTTCTGAATCCCTCTCATCTGAGGATCAGAAAAATGTTGGGATTATCTATAGTGCTGGTAAGCATTTGCTGGAACTGCTGGAAAACCTATTAGACTTAACCAAAAGCCAGTCTACTCACATTCGGGATACTGCAAATTTTGAGCTGTCTGATGTGCTACCCAAGATTCCCGAATCCCCGATAACCATTACGTTGACGCCAACGGATTTGGCTGATTTACCGAGGGAGTGGCGAATATCGCTCCATCAAGCCACAATTGAAGGGGATTTTGATAAGATGTTGAGCCTCATCGAGGGCATTCGCGATCGCGATGAATCCTTAGCCAATTCTCTCTCTACTTTAACTCATGAATTTCAATTCGAGTACCTATTAGCTTTGACCAAACCACCTACTGATGAAGATGATGACTCTGGAGTCAATTCCTCTGTACAAAGGGACAATACTAACGATTGATGATACCCCGGATAATTTGCACCTGTTAACCGAGATGTTAAGCGAACAAGGGTACAAAATCCGGATCATTCCCAATGGTAGACTGGCGCTGAAATCTATTGCGAACAATCCCCCCGATTTAATTTTACTGGATATTGTCATGCCGGATATGGACGGCTATCAAGTTTGCCAACAGTTGAAAGCCTCTCCGAAAACCGAGACTATTCCAGTCATTTTTTTAAGTGGTTTAAATGAAACCTTTGATAAAGTAAAAGCCTTTGAAGTCGGTGGTGTCGATTACATTACTAAACCGTTTCAAGTGCAAGAAGTGTTAGCGCGGGTGGAGAGTCAACTGCGTCTGCAACGGTTACAAAAGCAGCTAACCCAACAAAATATCCAACTGCAACAAGAAATTCAGGAACGCCAGCAGGTAGAAATTGCCCTGAGTGAGAGTGAAAAAAAATATCGCCATCTGGTTGAAGCGTCACAAGACTTAATTTGGTCGATTAATCGGGATGGGAATTACACCTTTGTTAATCCGATTGTCCACCACCTTTATGGCTACTCTCCAGAGGAAATGCTGGGACGTTCGTTTACCGAGTTTCTGTCACCGGAATGTCTGGAAGCGGATGTCAATCTTTTTGAGCGTTTACTTCAGGGAGAGTCGGTGTTCCAATATGAAACCATCCATCTAACCAAAGCTGGGGAACCCATTCAATTATTACTCAACGCGATCGCAGTAGTTGATGACCAGGGTCAGGTTGTCGGTGTAACTGGTACAGCTAGTGATATCACAGAACGTCAACAAGCACAAGAGGCATTGCGTTTAAGTGAAATCCGCTATCGAGAACTGGTAGAATTTCAGGAACAAGTTCTCGTCTGTCGCTGGAAACCGGATACCACCCTCACGTTTGTCAATCAGTCTTACTGTCGTTTTTTTGCTAAGTCTCAAACTGAACTGATTGGCACTAAATATTTAGAGTTACTGCCTGATTCCATTCAGGATCAGATCAGGGATTTTGTGGCATCTCTAGTCAACCATGAATGTCCAGAAACCTCCGAACATATCATGATTTCTGATCAGGGGGAACTCCATTGGTTTAAGTGGACAGATCAACCGATTCGGGATACAGAAGGACAAATTATAGAAGTTCAATCCTTTGGCATTGATATTACCACGCGCAAGCAGGCGGAAGAAAAACTTCGCCTCTCCGAAGAAAATCTGGCTCAAGCTCAACGTATTGCTCATATTGGCAATTGGGAATTTGATGTGATCACAAATCAAATTATTTGGTCAGCAGAACTGTTTCGCATTTTTGGTCTGGAACCCAATCAAACGGAACCCACTTATCAACAACTCCTTGACTTCATTCATCCCAATTACTGCTCAGAATTCGAGGAAACAGTCAAGCAAGCCATTGCCCAAGGACTCTGCTACGAATTAGACTTTCAGATTGTACCGAAAAATCGTACAACCGTTCGGCATCTTGAGGTAAGAATTGAACCCATTTTTGATCAACACCATCGGGTAATTAAACTCTTCGGCACCGCCTTAGATATCACCCAACGCCAAAAAGCCGAAACCGCCCTACGACAATCCGAAGCACGCGAACGAGAACGAGCGCATCAACTCCAACGCACCCTCGAAGAATTAAAACGCACCCAATCCCAGCTTGTGCAAACGGCAAAAATGTCCAGTTTGGGGCAAATGATTGCGGGAATAGCTCACGAAATTAATAATCCCGTTTCTTTTATTGTGGGCAATCTCACCATTGGTCGTCAATATTTTAATGATTTGCTGCGCTTAATTAATATCTATCAAGAAACTTATCCCAATCCCTCTTCATCTATTCAAGATATAGCGGAAGCCATTGATTTACAATTTATCCAAGAAGATTGGCATAAACTGCTCAATTCTATCCAAGAAGGAGCAGAGCGGATTCATCAGATTATTCTTTCCCTGAAAAACTTTTCTCGACTCGATGAAGCTGACCTGAAGTCGGTAGATATTCATCAAGGGATAGACAGTAGCCTGTTTATTTTACAGCATCGACTCAAACTTCCAGGCAATCGACCGGACATTCAGGTGATTAAAGAGTATGGTCAACTCCCCCAAGTAACTTGTTATGCGAATCAATTGAATCAGGTGTTTATGAATATACTTGTTAATGCTCTCGATGCCATAGAAAGTTACTCGTCACCTGGAGTAATTAGGATCAGCACCGAAGTCGCTGATGCTCACCAACAACCCCCCCCGAAAAATGGAAACCAGCAGACCGACGTTGTGATTATCCGCATTACTGACAATGGAATCGGCATCTCTGAGGAGGTGCAACCGCAAATCTTTGATCCGTTTTTTACAACAAAACCCGTGGGCAGTGGTACAGGTTTGGGCTTATCCATTAGCTACCAAATTATCGTTGAGAAACACCAGGGACAACTCAGTTGCCTGTCCACTCCAGGGAAAGGGACAACGTTCATAATCGAGATGCCGATCAAACCGCGATCGCAACAGCCAAGAAAAATCCTCTTAAATGACATGGATCTTGCGAAAGAAATTAGCTAGGGTTTTGAGTTGTTCAGGTATCTATCTGTAGGTTGACGAATTTCTGGCATCTAGCGATCTAATCTAAAAGACGAGGGAACAGGGAACAGTTTCAACTTAATTCACTGACTGAAATTAGTGGTCTAAATTTATTGACAAATTAGAATAATTATGATTTTCAAAACTAGAAAAGAAGCAGGTCAAAGACTCACCAGCGATCTGAAAGAGTATGCCAACCGCCCCGATGTGATTGTTCTGGGATTACCCCGTGGAGGTGTCCCGGTGGCGTATGAAGTAGCCAGAGGACTCAATGCGCCTCTAGATGTGTGTCTGGTTCGCAAATTAGGCGCACCGGGTCATGAAGAATTAGCCATGGGTGCGATCGCCAGTGGCAGTACGCGCATTTTAAACAAGGACGTGGTGCGATCGCTGAGTGTATCCAAGCAAGCGATTGACAAAGTTGCAGCCAAAGAGCAACAAGAATTAGAACGGCGGGAAAAGGCTTATCGAGGGGATCTTCCGCCTCTGGAGTTACGCGATCGCACCGTACTTTTAGTGGATGACGGGTTAGCTACAGGTGCATCGATGCACGCCGCTGCCGTTGCCTTGCGACAGCATGACCCGAAGGAAATTGTTGCCGCTGTCCCCGTTGCCGCCCCCGAAACCTGCCAGGAGTTTCAAGTCGAGGTAGACAAAATCATCTGTAGTGAAACACCGCAACCGTTCTACGCCGTCGGTCTGTGGTACGACAAATTTGACCAAACCACCGACCAAGAAGTGCGTGACTTGATGGAACGCTCAGCCAGTCAACAACCGACTAGAGCTTAAGTAGGTGGGGACAATTAAAGGGATCGTCATTTGTCATTTGTCATTTGTCATTTGTAAGGGTTTAGGGACAATCGTAGGGGCGGGTTTAGGGAATGAAAGACAGCTATCCACCAATAAGGGAATTGCAAAACCCGCCCTCCCCACCAATAAGGGAATTGCAAAACCCGCCCTCCCCACCAATAACGGAACAACAAAACCCGCCCTGCCTCACCAATAACGGAACAACAAAACCCGCCCTGCCTCACTCGTCCAACTATTCAGACGTTATAGATTATAAAATTACCATGCCTACAAAAACTAAACTTACCGATGCTGTACGTCAAACAGCACATCCTATTTCCGGCACATCATCCGACTATGATGCCCTACTCGATCAAATCGGAAATGCTCGTTTTGTCCTCATCGGCGAAGCCTCCCACGGCACCCACGAATTCTATCAACAACGGGCAGAACTCACCAAACGGCTCATTCAAGAAAAAGGATTCACCGCCGTCGCCGTTGAAGCCGATTGGCCCGATGCTTATCGGATTAATCGCTACGTTCGAGGTGTTAGTGATGATCCCGACAGTATCGACGCATTAGCAGATTTCCAACGCTTCCCCACTTGGATGTGGCGCAATGCCGATGTATTAAATTTTGTCGGTTGGCTGCGAGAGTACAATGATGCTTTACCCAAAGATGCCACGAAAGCCGGGTTTTATGGGCTAGATCTCTACAGCCTCTATACCTCAATCGAAGCCGTTCTCAAGTATCTGGATACCATTGATCCAGAAGCAGCCGCCCATGCGCGTTACCGTTACTCCTGTTTCGATCACTTTGGTGAAGATACCCAAAGCTACGGATATGCTACCAGCATTGGCATGAATCAACCCTGTGAAGATGAGGTGGTCGATCAACTGGTGGATTTACGGCGTCGGGCGGCGGATTATGCTCAACGCGATGGACGGATTCCGGAAGATGAGTTTTTCTATGCCGAACAGAATGCCCGACTGATTAAGAATGCCGAACAATACTATCGTTCCATGTTTCGCGGTCGAATTTCCTCCTGGAATTTACGCGATCGCCACATGGCGGAAACCCTGAACCAATTGGTGACTCACTTTGAGCAACAGGGTCAACCCACGAAAGTAGTGGTTTGGGAACATAACTCCCACCTCGGCGACGCTAGAGCCACCGATATGGGCGCGGCGGGGGAACTGAATGTTGGTCAACTGGTGCGTCAGCAATACCAGGATGATGCCTTCCTGATTGGCTTTAGTACCTACACCGGAACCGTTACCGCCGCCTCCAATTGGGGTGCATCAGCGGAACGCAAGCAAGTGCGTCGGGCATTACCGGAAAGTTATGAAGCCTTGTTTCATCAGACGGAACAGCCGAACTTTTGGCTAAACTTACGGGAGCAAAACCCCGCCGTGCAAGGGTTACACAAGCCGCGTTTAGAACGTGCGATCGGGGTAATTTATCTGCCCCAAACCGAGCGCGTCAGCCATTATTTCCAGGCGCGATTACCGGAACAGTTTGATGCGATTATCCATTTTGACGAAACACGGGCAGTCGAACCCTTAGAACGCACCCCTCAATGGGATCGAGGTGAAGCCCCCGAAACCTTCCCCATGGGAGTTTGATATTGGGTAAGCCTTTCCCCTTGAAAAGGGCACGATGATATCGTGCCCCTACAAGAATAATATGCTTGGTGAATGTAAAAGGTACGATGATATCTTATCCCTAAGCTGTCATGCATTTAAATTGGGTATTAGTAGCGAGCAAGATGCTCGCACTACAATGCTTTCGCCATTATTGACATTAAGGTTTAAATGCCGAACAGCTTAAGAGGGAGCAGGGAAAGCTGGGGAAGCTGAGGGAGCTGGGGAAGCTGAGGGAGCTGGGGAAGCTGAGGGAGCTGGGGAAGCTGAGGGAGATGGGAGACAAAATTTCTATTCCATAAGACACACCGAGCGTGTTACCGAGCGAAGTCGAGGTAAGCAGAGGTGTTCCCTGTTCCCTGTTCCCTGTTCCCTGTTCCCTGACAAATGACAAATGACAAATGACCAATTCAAACCCGATTTTCTGAAGCCAGAGTGCAGGGTTGACTCGGATCACCCGTTTCGATTTGGATCGTCGGATGTTCAATGCCAAACTGATCATGCAGATGCTGGGATACCCTCATCAAAAACGCATCACCCGGATACCCTTTGGGTATCACCAGATGAGCCGTTAACGCTATTTCTGTCGTACTCATTGCCCAGATATGCAGGTCATGGACTTGATCAACCTCAGGAAGTTCAGTTAGATACGTGCGAATGGCAAGGGGTTCAATCCCTTCCGGAACCGCATCTAGGGCTAAATTCAGCGACTCCCGAAACAGTTGCCAAGTATTCACCACCACAACCACCACAATAACTAAACTGACAGCCGGGTCGAACCACAGCCACCCCGTCACCGCGATCGCAATACCCGCCAGCACGACTCCCACAGACACCAGCGCATCTGCCGCCATGTGCACAAATGCACCGCGAATGTTCATATCCTCTTTACGACCTGACATGAACAGGAGTGCGGTAATGGTATTGATCACCACGCCAACCAAGGCAACACCAATCACAACACCACCGGGTACAGATTGAGGATTAAAGAACTTTCTCACCGCTTCCCACGCCACTGCACCCATCGCCACGAGGACAAGGGTAGCATTCAAAAGAGCCGCCAAAATCGAGGAACGACGGAAGCCGTAGGTATAGCGCTTGGTTGGAGAACGTTGGGACAACATATTCGCACCCCAAGCCAGAACCAAGCCTAAGACATCACTGAGATTGTGACCTGCATCCGCCAGTAACGCCAGGGAATTGTAGAAGATACCCGAAAAGGCTTCAACAACGACAAACCCGCCATTGAGAATCAGACCAATGGCAAAAGCACGATTGTAGTTGAAGGATTCGTGGTCGTGATGGTGATGGTGGTTGTGGGACATGCTGTGATTACCCAATGTAGATTCTTTCTCTCCCCGCCCCAAAACTATGAAAACGGTGGTCTACATCCTCTACGGGGATACCCTATAGTGATCCAAGATAAATATTTATGAGAAAAATGTTACAAAGCTTAGTAAAATAACATCATCTGTTAACTAAGCATTTTTACCATCGTTATGATAGCCGATTCATTTCCCTGGCTGAGTGCGATCGTCCTATTACCACTCGTTGCTTCTCTTGCCATTCCTATACTGCCAGATAAGGGGGGTAAGACAGTGCGATGGTATGCCCTCGGTGTCGCGATCGCAGATTTTCTGTTGATGGTGTACACCTTTTGGCAGCATTACGATTCCAGCAGCGCCACATTCCAACTCACCGAAAAGTATACCTGGATACCTCAATTAGGTCTCAGTTGGGCAATATCTGTGGATGGACTGTCACTTCCCCTGGTACTTCTGGCGGGACTGGTGACAACGCTCTCCATTTTCGCCGCTTGGCAAGTCGATCACAAGCCTCGCCTCTTCTATTTTTTGATGCTGGTGCTGTATTCGGCACAAATTGGCGTCTTTATCGCCCAAGACATTCTGCTCCTATTTATTATGTGGGAACTGGAACTGGTTCCCGTTTATCTCCTCGTCTCGATTTGGGGGGGACAGAAGCGTCAATACGCCGCGACCAAATTCTTACTCTATACTGCCGCCGCCTCTATATTTATTTTGGTAGCTGGGTTAGCCATGGCACTCTATGGCGAGGGGACAATCAGCTTTGATATGGTTGAACTCGGCATCAAGGATTACCCCTTGGCATTAGAACTGCTACTCTATGCGGGATTATTAATTGCCTTTGGAGTTAAATTAGCGGTTTTCCCCTTGCACACCTGGCTTCCCGATGCTCATGGTGAAGCCTCTGCTCCTGTATCAATGATTTTAGCTGGGGTACTCCTTAAAATGGGCGGATATGGATTAATTCGCCTGAATTTAGAGATCCTTTCTGATGCTCACGTTTACTTTGCCCCAATTCTGGCGATGCTAGGGGTGATCAATATTGTCTATGGTGGACTCAACTCCTTTGGCCAGCCGAATATGAAGCGGCGTCTTGCCTTTTCCTCCGTGTCTCACATGGGGTTTGTCCTCCTCGGAATCGCCTCATTCACGGACTTAGGGATCAGTGGCGCAATGTTGCAAATGATTTCCCACGGTTTAATTGCCGCCGTGCTATTTTTCCTAGCTGGAGTTACCTATGATCGCACTCACACCTTAGCCTTAGATAGTATGGGTGGTATCGGTCAGGTTATGCCCAAAGTCTTTGCCCTGTTTACCGCAGCTGCGATGGCATCAGTCGCCCTTCCGGGAATGAGTGGGTTTGCCAGTGAACTCTCTGTCTTTGTCGGGGTGACAACCAGTGATATTTATAGCTCAACCTTCCGCACAGTAACAGTCTTCCTCTCGGCGTTGGGACTAATTCTCACACCCATTTATCTCCTTTCTCTACTTAGACAAGTCTTTTACGGAGCAGGCATCGCCCCAACCTGTGAACTTGATAATTCCAACTTCGAGAATAAGGATGAAGAAGGAGCCGTTTGCTTTGGGACAGACTGTGTTTTGCCTGCTAATGCCGTTTACACCGATGCTAAACCACGGGAAGTTTTTATTGCGGCTTGCTTTTTAGTGCTGATTCTGGGTATTGGGTTCTATCCCAAACTCGCCACCCAGCTTTATGATGCCAAGACAGTAGCGGTTAACGCGCAGCTACGGGAAGCGTATTTCCAAGTCGCCCAAGATAAGCCCCAGATTTATGCTCAGAACGTCGTAGTTCCTCAAATTAAGGAACCATCGGTAGCAACAGTTTCCTATAATCGTTAACTTCAACTTCTCGAATTTTCGTAGGGTGCGTTAGGCGCTTACTTGGATTAACATCACGAATAATTTGCGCTTTTGCGCCGTAACGCACCGTTCTCAGGTATATGGTGCGTTACTTTTATAGGATGCCTAAATTGGATTAAATTGCTGACAACATTTCAAAAAACGCTGAGGAATATCTGTTCTTCCACCCCAATGCAGATGAATATAGGACGCATGTAATTGATGTATTCGCCACCCCTCAATCCCAACTTTTCCCTTCGGATCATATCCTCTTGTTTCAAACAAAGGCTGTTGAGGACTTGCTGTTAACTGGGAACGATGAAATTCATGTCCCCAAACCCTTTCACCCACTAATACCAATGGCGTATGGTGTAATGCCGTTGCTTGACGATATCCCAGGGTTAAACGTTTGCCCATTACCGCCTTTGTGGGTAATATCCCTACCATCGACCAACATTTTTCCTCAAAATCTGTCACCTGTTGACATAAATACATCAACCCACCACATTCAGCATAGGTAGGCATTCCCTGAACAATGGCATTCCACACCGCCTGACGCGCCTCGATATTATCCGCCAATTCCTGGGCAAACACTTCGGGGAATCCCCCACCAAAATAAAGTCCCTGTACACCTTCTGGTAATGTGGTATCCGCGATGGGACTCCAGGGAACTAATTCCGCTCCCAACTGTTGCAATAAATCCAGATTATCTTGATAGTAGAAACTAAAGGCGCGATCGCGAGCGATGGCAATTCGGGTAATGGGTTGAGTTATAGAGGTATTTAACGGTTGATTGGTAACGGTTAAATCGTGAATCTCTGCCCTCAACAGAGGCAACAAATGCTCCCAGTTAAAGCAGGTTTCGCCAATATCAGCCAGTTGATCAATGAACTGATCCAGAAACGTCAGTTCATCGGTGGGAACTAATCCCAGATGGCGATCGGGAATCGTCAGACTATCCTGACGCCGGAGTACACCGAGTATAGGTAATTGTAGGGGTTCTAGGGCATCTTGAAGCAATTCTAAATGGCGATCGCTCCCCACTCGATTCAACACCACCCCAGCCACTTGGATGCGGGGATCAAAGCAACGATACCCCTGTGCGATCGCGGCGACGGAACGGGATAAGCGACTACAATCTAAAACCAACAGCACCGGGACATTTAACAGTCGGGCAATATGCGCTGTACTGGCAACATCATCGCCTCCTGATGCACCATCAAACAACCCCATCACCCCTTCAATCAGAGCATAGTCTACCCCGTGCAGATGAAGGTTAAAACAGGCTTGAACATAAGTTTCCGACGTTAACACCGGATCTAAATTCCGACAGGGACGTCCCGTTACCCGTTGATGAAACATCGGGTCAATGTAATCTGGACCCACTTTAAAGGATTGCACTCGACGATACCGTCGCGATAAACACGAAAGCAGGGCAAGCGTCACCGTTGTTTTGCCTACCCCACTCCGTTCACCAGCAATAATTAAAGCCATAGGGGGAATTGGGGAAGTTTTGATCCTTCACTTCGCTAGTCGGACATGGCGCGTAAATGTGTAGGGGTGGGTTTAGGGACTTTATGCTTGGTTGTTGAGGATAACGTTTGTACGAAACCCGCCCTCCTCTCCCCCTGATCCTAGACGTTCACCGGAACATCTCTACAACCCCCACACCCGACACCCGACACCCGACACCCGACACCCGACACCCGACACCCGACACTCATCACCGAATCCCTAACTCCCAGCGTTCATGATCTGCCCAGTCACCGCCAGACTTTCTTCATAGAGCAAATCGCGACTCCAACGTTGCAACTGCTGACTTAACAACTGCTCCGTTTTTTGGTCAAACATCGGCGTAACTTGCTGAATGCGGCACGATTGCGCCCCGCCATGTGCCTCCATCCGCATACAACCTGTGGTTTCTGAACACAACACAGTACAGCAGTCTGCATCCATATTTGTTGAACCCAAACGCAGGCTAATCAAATCTCCCGCCACTTCTCCCACATCAGCCGTAGGAATTCCGGCTAATTCAGCTTCTACCGGGCGATGTTCGGGAGTCGTAAATTTAACCCGTCGGATATCATATTCTCCGCCCTCTTTGGAATAGGAAACCGGACGCCATTGCAGTCGAGAGGCTAACCATCCCAGAAACATTAACGCTTGAGCTGGATTACCTTGCTCATAATCGATAGTAACTTGGTCAACCTCTTTGAGCGCAGAGCGGCGTTCTGGCGGATCAAATGCCTCAGCCGCCAATTCTTGCCATGAGGCTAACCGTTGCCAATTGAGGTCAGCCATGGGGATGTCCTGGGTGATGAACTCCTGTAGTCGTGCCAACGCCTCTTCGGGTTTTTGGAAGGCACTGGAATCCACAATCACGTTATTGCTAATTCCAGCCAGTCGTTTGAACAACCCATAATCTGGATCAGGGGTTCCTTTCCACCAGATAAATTGGGGTAAATCACTAATCATCAGTTCACAGATCATACCCCCGATGCGCTCTAAAGCTGCTGGTGTACCACTCAAGGTAATGTATTCACAGCAAACTAGGGTACTTTGACTGTGCTTTTGCATCGGACAAGAAGCAGAAACTTGTGCCGTCACCCCTTCATCTTCACCGACAATCGGACACAGGGCGATAATTCGACAAGGATTCGCCGCCGCGATCGCATCAGCAATTCCCGATCCTTCTATATCCGCCGAATAGGGTTGCCGTCTAGTTTCCCCATTTCCATTCACCTCTTGCTGATGCCGTTCATTATACTCTTCGCGCAGTTTTTCCTTAGTTTTGTCATCCGCCTTACCTGTTCTCGGCAATCCATAAGTTTTCTGAGCGGCTTTGATTGCGGCAAACATGCGGGGTCCAATAATTCCGTCAATGGGACCCGAATAATATCCCAATGCGCTTAAAAGCAGTTGAGTTTCTTCCGGTTCGTAAACCACCAACGTAAACGTGGTTGCTCGTACAGCACTAGGAACATCCGTATTATTATCTGTTGTACTGTAGCTTTGCCAGATATGACGCAGTTCTTCCTCAATTTCACTTAAGGAAACGTCTTTAGGTGATTGTAGAGATAGGATTGGAGGAGATTGTACCATCGTTATTATCCTTCGTTATTTGTTTTTGGTCATTGGTCGTTGGTCATTGGTCATTGGTCATTGGTCATTGGTCATTGGTCATTGGTCATTGGTCATTGGTCATTGGTCATTGGTCATTGGTCATTGGTCAGGGAATAGGCAATAGGCAACACCTCGGCTTCGCTCGGTGTGTCATAGGGAATAGGGTAATGAGTTATAGAAATTTTGTCTCCCATCTTCTCCATCTTCCCCTGCTCCCTCTGCTTCCTCTGCTCCCTCTGCTCCCCCTGCTCCCCCTGCTCCCCCTGCTCCCTCTGCTCCCCCTGCTCCCTCTGCTCCCCAACTAGGGTCTACGCCAACGACGTCCATCCCGATTAATCAGGTGTTCTGCCTCCCTGGGTTCCCACGTTCCGGCTTCGTATTGGGGAATCGTGTCGGGATCAGTGGGTGCTTCCCAAGCGGATAAGGCTGGGGTGATCACCCGCCAGGCTTCTTCCACTTCATCGGCGCGGGTAAATAGCGTTTGATCTCCCAACATACAATCGAGTAATAATCGATTGTAGGCATCGGATGTCGCCATGCCAAAGGATGAGCCATAGCTAAAATCCATATCAACTGTGCGGGTACGAAGCTGTGGACCCGGCATTTTTGCCTCAAATCGCAGGGAAATGCCTTCATTGGGTTGAATCCGCATCGTCAGCACATTGGGACTGGTTTGTTGGGCGGCGGATTGGAAAATCAGTAAGGGGACATCGCGAAACTGAATCGAAATCTCACTGACTTTCTTCGGTAACCGTTTCCCAGTCCGCAGGTAGAAGGGAACACCTTGCCAACGCCAGTTATCGATCATGAGTTTCATCGCCACATAAGTGGGTGTGATCGACTGGGGATCAACGCCTTCTTCTTCTCGATATCCTGATACTGCCTCTCCTTTCATCCAGCCTGCCTTGTACTGACCACGAACCGCTGAACATTCTAAATTATTAATATCGGCTAAATGTGTTGCCTGAACTACTTTTACTTTTTCAGTCCGGATACTATCCGCATCTAGGGAATTGGGTGGCTCCATTGCAGTTAAGCAAAAGAGTTGCATCAAATGGTTCTGCACCATATCTCGCAGCGCACCCGATGTTTCATAGTAACCTGCTCTATCTTCGACGCCCACGGTTTCGGCTACAGTAATCTGAACGTGATCGACAAACTGGCGATTCCACAAGGGTTCAAAGATCGCGTTAGCAAAGCGGAAGACTAACAGGTTCTGAACGGTTTCCTTACCTAAGTAGTGATCAATGCGATAAACCTGTTCCTCACGACACACTTGCTGCACGACGCGGTTGAGAATTTGCGCTGAACTCAAATCTCGACCAAAGGGTTTTTCAATCACCAGGCGATGCTTCATGGGATCATCCAGCATTCCGGCTGTCCCCAGTTGGCGGATGGCTTCAGGGAAAAATTTGGGCGCAACGGCGAGGTAAAATACTCGATTTCCTCGGGTTCCCCGTTTACCATCCAGTTCTGCCAAAAATGCTTTCAATTTCTGATAGCTTTCTGGTTTATCGATATTGCCGGGACAATAGAATAGCCCTTCAGCAAAATCATTCCACAGTTCTTCAGAGTGAATTCCGTCAGAAAACTCCTCAATCCCTTCCCGCATCTGTTCGCGAAAATAGTCATGACTCCATTCGCGACGGGCTACCCCAACAATTGTTATTTCTGAAGGAAGTCGTCGTTGGCGTTTAAGCTGATACAGGGAGGGAACTAGCTTGCGTTGGGTCAGGTCTCCAGATGCGCCAAAAATCACTAAAATCAGCGGTTCTGGACTCCGTTCCTGTTGTAAACCAACGCGCAGGGGATTTTCTGTAAATGTCACCATTTCGAGTTTTGAGTTGAGTGTAGAGACGCGCCATGGCGCGTCTTGGGTTTTGAGTGTGTAGGGGCGGGTTTTACTATATCTCGTTTCTAGACCTCACCCGGATGTGACTCAACCCGCCCCGACCAAGTTTATACCATGGGTTATTGGTTTACACGGCTCATCGGCAATTTCCCGTTTCATGCGCTACCCCGGTAAGGGCGCAAGGATGGTGCCCCTACAGTAGGGTATACCTCACGCCTTAGGGTATCGCTATACCGTTGCCAAGTCTTTGACCTTGCTATCCAGGGAGGACATTAAGGACTCAAAGGGCTTGACAAATTTGTCAATGCCTTCATCAAGCAGTTCATCCATGACTTGATCCAGATCGATCGCGATATCGGGATCTTTTAGGTTTTCCATTAACTGGTACGCCTTTTCCACATCGGTTTCAATCCGATTTTCCGGAGAACAGTGATCGGCACAGGCTTCGATAGTATTCGGTGGCAGGGTGTTGACGGTATTGGGACCAATCAACTCATCGACGTACATGACATCACTGTAGTCGGGATTTTTGGTGCTGGTACTTGCCCAGAGTAGGCGTTGTACGTTAGCGCCTTTGGCGGATAGGGCTTTCCAGCGATCGCTTTGAATAATCTCTTTGAACTTCTGATAAGCGATTTTGGCATTGGCGATCGCGACTTTGCCTTTAACATCTTCCAGCTTTGCGTCTTTCTCGATCCGGTCAACCCCAGCATGGAGTTTTTCGTCAATGCGATCGTCAATCTTACTGTCTATCCGGCTGAGGAAGAAACTGGCAACGGAGGCTATCTTGCTAATATCTTCTCCTTTTTCTGCCCGTTTTTCTAAGCCTCGGACATACGCCCAAGCAGTATCAATGTAACTTTGGATGGAGAAGAGTAGGGTAACATTGACGTTAATCCCTTCACTAATCACTTGCTCAAACGCAGGTAAACCTTCGGAAGTGCCGGGAATTTTAATCATTACATTTTCCCGACCAATCTCTTGGTAATACCGACGGGCTTCATTAATCGTGCTTTCGGTATCTTTAGCGATGGTAGGAGGAACTTCGATACTGACGTAACCATCAAGTCCATCAGTTTGGTCATAAATCGGCTTGAGAATATCACAAGCGTTACGAATATCCTCAAAGACGAGGGATTCATAAATCTCCTCTACCGATTTGTTTGCCTTAATCCCCGCTTCGATATCGGCGTCGTAAATGGCATTCCCCGCGATCGCTTTTTCAAAAATCGCCGGGTTGGAGGTAATCCCGTGAACCCCGCGACTTTCAATTAACTGCTTCAGTTCACCGGATTCGATAATAGTACGGCTAAGATTATCCATCCAGATACTCTGACCGTAATCGTTTTCGATTTGGAAGATAGGATTATTGGCTGTTGCTGTCATGCTTAAACTCCTAAGTTAGGGTATAGATTACTATTCGTCTGGATTCAAGGACATATCCCTGGGTTAAGGAACCTTGAATTCTTGGTTACGATTGATACTAAGCTAAGAACGAGACGCGATCGCTTCTTTGGATTCTCGCGCTCGTTCTTGAATAAAGGACTCCACTAACGCCACATCCTCTTTACTCCCGATAACCAACGGTGTGCGCGTATGGAGTTTTTCGGGTACCACGTCCATCAGGTTTTCGGTACCGGTACTGGCTCGACCCCCAGCTTGTTCGATTAAAAAGGCTAAGGGTGCAGTTTCATAGAGTAGACGCAACTTCCCTTCCGGCTTCTTCACGGTACCGGGATAAATGAATACGCCCCCTTGACATAAGATGCGATGGAAGTCTCCCACTAAAGCTCCACTATAGCGAGCCGTATACCCTTCATGGCGATGGACGTAGCGAATATAGTCGCGAATCGATTCATCCCATTGCCAGAAGTTCCCTTCATTGACACTATAAACCGGTCCATGCTCTGGCACTTGCATGTTTTCCTGGGACAGAATAAACTCACCCAAGCTGGGATCAAGGGTAAACGCATGAACCCCAGTGCCAATGGAGTAAACCAGCATTGTACTCGGTCCATAGATCACGTATCCAGCCGCGATTTGCTGGTGTCCATCCTGCAACAGATCCGTGGCTTCGCCGTCAATATCTTCGCCTTGTTGCCGACGAATTGCAAAAATTGAGCCGATATTCAAGTTAATATCAACATTCGAGGAGCCGTCAATCGGATCATAGATCAGGGAATACCGACCAATCGGGCAGTTTTCGGGAATGTAGTAGGGTTTTTCCATTTCCTCGGATGCCAAGCGGCAAACGAGTCCACTTTGTTTAAACACCGAGATAAATACATCATTAGCATAAGCATCCATCTTTTTGACGGATTCGCCCTGCACATTCACATTCCCGGTAAATCCCAACGCACCTTCGACCAAATCAGCGCGACTCAACCGTCGGGAAATAATTTTGGCGGCTAAGGCAATACGATTCATTAAGGCACTGAGATCTTGGGCGTCAGCACTAAAACTCTTAAGCTGTTGCAGAACGTGACGGGATAGCGTGGTACAATCCCGATCCAGAGAATGCTCTTCCACTAGAGACCGCTCGACATCTGCCATATTCTTTCCTCCTTATCGGTCACGCTGTTGGTAAGCGAGGGTACATCGTTAAGAAGCCCTGATACCAATCCTGGCATGGTAGTCTTTTCCACTTTACTCCCTATCTTAGAGAGGCATTGACCAACAAGCGTCTCACTTTAGAGGAATTTTGACATCTTTTCCGGCTGGATGGGGGGTTCAGTTGTTCAGATTGCATCGAAATGATGCTAAATTCAGGTTGCTCAAGCCGTGCGATCGCCGTAACGCCCGTTCCTTCGTAGTCAGTATTCGTAGGGTGCGTTAGGCGCATGGGAGGATTAACGTTTATCATCTCAACACCTAAGTGCGCCGTAACGTTTCCTGCAACGCTTGGGCAGGTTTCAACCCATCATTCAACATTAAACCGTAAAATCAAGTATTCGTAGGGTGCGTTAGGCGCATGGGAGAATTAACTTTGATTATCTCAACACCTAAGTGCGCCGTAACGCACCATGTTACGGTTCAGATAGTTCGGTGCGTTACGCTGCGCTAACACACCCTACGGTTTGAGACAATTTTGGGATTTAATTCCACTCGCCTTGCAACGTAAATGCTGCCCAATAATAGGGAGATTTCCATTGAGTTTCCCGTTGCATTTGTAACTGAGTTTCCCGCAACGCTTGGGCAGGCTTCAATCCATCATTCAACATTAACTGATAAAATCGAGTCATAAACTCCGCCGTTGCTGCATCATCCACATTCCACAAACTCACCACCAAACGCGGCGCACCTGCATACATAAACCCTCGCGTCAACCCCACTAATCCTTCGCCTCGAATTTCTTCTCCTAATCCCGTTTGACAAGCACTTAATACCACTAATTCCGCTGGCAGATTCAGGTTAAATATATCATGGAGGCGCAAGAAGCCATTTTGGGAATTTCCTTGTTGATCCACTAACGATAACACCACACCCGATAACTCGGGCGCTTCACTATTGAGAATGCCGTGAGTGGCTAAATGAATGATTTGATAATTTTGCAGTTGGGAATTATCGATAAAGTCACGATTGGCATCAAAGTCAAAGGCGTTAACTTGGGTGGCTGATGACACTAAATTGAGAATTGCTTCCGCTTCAGTGCGAGTTCCAGGAAGACGACTTAAGTTAATCTCAGACACGCGAAGAGAACGGTTGAGTGAAGCTTGGTTTAAGTTGACTTTCATCTCTCGGTTGGAGGCAGTTTTGAGGCGGTTATCATTATCCGTAAAAACCGGGTCAGCCAGAATCGCTAATTGTTGGGGCGCTTCCTGGCGTCCGTTAATTTGGTCACGAATAATCCCTAAGGTGGAACTGGAGGGTAAGTTGACCAGTTCGTATTGATTGATTAGGGGGATTGGAGTATCGGTATCGGCAGTTTCGGGTGTGGCTAAAGCAGCAAAGGGAATGTATTGTAATGCCCCATCCGCGACAACTACAATGCGTTTTTTGGTTAATTGTTCAGCCACTTGTCCGAACAGAAGTTAACTCAGTTGTGCCACAGAATTTAAATTATCACGGGGGACAACTTTAGCAATGCCTCTGGGATTGCCAATTTCATAACCGGGAATTTGTAAGAGGTTATAGAAGCGGCGGGCGAGGGTTTCTATTTCCTCTCCGGCAGGGAGTTGATAACTGGTTAAGCTATCTTTGGTTACTGCCCAGAGATAACTATTGTCTTCTCCTAAGGAATATTGTAATAGAATAGTGTCTTCATCGAGAATCTGTTGTTGAACTTGTTCTAAGGTTAGGGGTTGTGGATATTTCAGGGCGGCGTATTTAGGACTTGTCGCCCGGATTTGGTCTTGCAGTTGTTGATAGTCCTCTAAAAGTTGTTGCCGTTGTTGTTCAATGGCGGTTTTCTGGGCTGGGGTGGATTCAGGATTACTATATATTTCAATCCGTTGTTTTTCGGTTGCATCAAGTTTAGCGTTTAAGGTTTGTTCTTGTTGGAGTAAGTCAGGATCGACACCTTCTCGAATATTGGCATTGGCTTCGGTGAGTAATTCTAATAGCGTTCTGGCACGAGAACGTTCACTGGCGTGGAAGGCTTGTTTGTCGTAGCCTTGAGATGGGTTTTGTTGATGCAGTTGCATCAGCAGGTCGATGTAGAATTGGTATTCATTTTGTACAGTGGCAAAATAAGTTTGACGTAATTCAGGACTGGCAACCTTAGTCCGTAAATCTTCGATAATCTCAATCGAGGCTTGCATTGGAGTCAACGCTTGTTGGAGATTGCCTCGGCTTCTTTCTGCGTAGGCGATATTGGAGAGGGTGCCTGCTTCCCCGGCGCGATCGCCCACAGCCTGGGATAAGGGTAAAGCCTGTTGGTAGTACTCTAATGCCCGTTGTTTTTCTTCAAAATTCAAATAGACACCACCAATATTATTCAGGGTGTTTGCTTCCCCGGCGCGATCGCCCACAGCCTGGGATAAAGGTAAAGCTTGTTGGAAGTACTCTAATGCCTGTTGTTTTTCTCCTAAATCAGAATAGACTAGACCAATATTATTCAGGGTTGCTGCTTCTCCGGCGCGATTACCCACAGCCTGGATTAAGGGTAAAGCCTGTTGGAAGTACTCTAGTGCCTGTTGTTTTTCTCCTAAATCAGAATAGACATCACCAATATTATTTAGAGTTGCTGCTTCCCCTTCGCGATCACCCACAGCTTGGATTAAGGGTAAAGCCTGTTGGAAGTACTCTAATGCCTGTTGTTTTTCTCCTAAATCAGAATAGACACCACCAATATTATTCAGGATAGAAGCTTTCCCGGCACGATCGCCCACAGCCCGGAATAAAGGTAAAGCTTGTTTGAAGTACTCTAAAGCTTGTTGTTTCTCTCCTAAGCTAGAATAAACACCACCCATATTATTCAGGGTTCTTGCTTCTTGGGGGCGATCGCCCACAGCCTGGAATAAAGGTAAAGATTGTTGGTAATACTCTAATGCCAGTTGTTTATCTCCTAACTCATTATAGACACAACCAATATTATTCAGGGTTCTAGCTTCTTGGGCTCGATCGCCTACAGCCTGGATTAAGGGTAAAGCCTGTTGGTAGTAATCTAATGCCCGTTGTTTGTCTCCTAAGTCATCATAGATAGCAGCAATATTATTCAGGGTTGTTGCTTCACCGGCGCGATCACCCACATCCTGATATAAGAGTAAAGCTTGTTGGAAGTAGTCTAATGCCTGTTGTTTTTCTCCTAACTCATGATAGATACCACCAATATTATTCAGGGTTGTTGCTTCACCGGCGCGATCGCCTACAGCCTGGGATAAGGGTAAAGACTGTTGGTAGTACTCTAATGCCCGTTGTTTCTCTCCTAAGTCTGAATAGACACTACCAATATTATTCAGGGTTGTTGCTTCACAACCGCAACCTTCGAGTTCTCGATAAAGAGGTAAGGCTTGATTATAATAATCCAGCGCTTTTTGCTTGAATCCTAATGAATTATGAGTTCTACCCAGTGCCAGATTAATCAAAGCCTCTTTTGATTGATCCCCCACCTCACGCCACAGAGAAAGCGCTGTTTCCCATTTTTCGATCGCTTGTTGCAGTGATTCGGCTGTCCCTTGTTGAAACAGTTGCCATCCTTCGTTAGTCAGTCTTTCGGCTTCAGCGCGTTTGTCAGTTTGGGCGATCATTATCGGTGCTATTTCTCCAGCACGTTTTGGTAGGGATAACCCCTGATCTTGTCCCACAGCAACTATGAAAACGCTGCTGAAGATAGTGATTACAGCATGGCAAGAATAAACCAACCATTGCCGAGAAGTTAAGGTTGGCTTGAGAAAATAGGTTTGACGTTTTTCGGTTGGCTGTTGTTGTTGGTAATGCATCCGTTTACCTTCAGTTTGAGATCGAGTGGTGAGACATTTGCCCCTTACCCCCCTCTATGTCTTACGAGGTTGAGGTTATGCAATGTAGAGACGTAGCATGCTACGTCTCTACACGCCATTTCCCTTTGCCCAGGATTTATCCCTACCTGCCAAACCGTTCCAATAATTCCTCACGAGAACGAGTCAACAGCAAAGGAGTCAACTCTTGATGGGGTAACTGTAACATGGCTGCGATTTTGTCGGCTAATTCCGCATCAACTTCACCAAACCTTACTCTCAGCAGGTTCTCCACCTTTTCTCGCCTCCCTTCGCCTAATCTCAAATCTCGCCCAGAACCCTCGCCAAACCACAGTAATAACTCCTGCTTAGAAAGGCTAAACAGCAGACGAGTTAACACCTCTGGCGGTAACTGTAACATCGGTGCGATCGCGCCTGCTAATTCCGCATCAATTTCCCCAAACCGCACTCTGAGAAAGTTTTCCACCATTTGCTGCCGTTCTTCCAGCCTGCCTTCTTGTTTGCCTTCTTGTCTGCCTTCTAAGACAGCCTCTTCCCGCCATTTAACATAAGCTGGTGATAAGTTCATAATTAACTCCCGATCTGCATTACTTAACCTTTCACTCCTGCCCACATTAATGCGCCAGTTGGCTAGTATTTCTAGGATATTGCGCCGTTGTGGGTTCTCTTGGGGTAACCCGATTAACTCATCAATTGCCTGTTGCTGTGTTCTCCTTTTTCCTAAGACTCTTAACCAAAGTGTATCTTGATTTACGGGTAATTGGTTAATTGCGACTAATGCTGTTCTTTGAAACTCCGGTAAGAAGTAAACGCCTTCTCCCCAATTCTCCGACTGATTCAGCTTGGCACAAAACCCGTCAAGTAACCGTTGAGAACAAGAGGGGGACAGTATCCATAAACGGGGTGACTCATCTTCTGATAGAGAACGTCTCTCCCGTCGCGCCTTGCGTAAGAGTTCAGCTTCCACAGAATACAATTTCAACATGCAACTTCGCACTTCTACTGGCGTAGGTGCATTGCGAAACGGTTCAAATAAACAAGTGGTTGCTGCCATTTTACCCAGTAATCCTAAAGTCTCGAATTCTGGGGAAGGTGAAGGCGCAGGTATAAACCAAACATCAATCTGGCGAACTTCGCTGGGTACATCACGGCTGGTTTCTATTGTACCCAGAGGTGCTAATAATTCTTCCAGATACTGCTTGGCAAATTGGTCGTGGGGTTGTCGTGTCATTGGTTAGGGAACAAGCAATGGAACCCTAGGGAAATTCTTACTCCTATTTCGGCAGAAGACTCTGTAATTTAAATCTAGTACCGCTAGGCGTTTCCCTATTCACACCAGCTTATCGGCACAAGGGAACCCAAAGAAATTCAAATTAATAAACCCCAACCCACAACTCATGAGTTGTTTTTATTGCCCCTAAAACTACTCTGATCACTCCTCATCAGAACAAATGACAGCAAAGTCATCAACGCTTGAGACGGTAAGCGTAAAATCGGTGCGATCGCGCTAGTTAACAACGTTTCCAGTCAGGCTTGCATCCCGCATTCCACCCTTGTTGCCATCCCTTGAGACCGGAATACTCGAAAATTGCCTTATCAAAAAAATACTAAATAGTATAACCTATTCTCATACGTCTATCTTACGAACTGCTATGCCTCCTCGTTGGTCCCGCAAACCTGATCGTCGCGATGCTGCGTATCGACGCCTAGATGACCGAATGAACTTTGCTGTCCATGTCGCTGTGTTTGCGGCGTGTAATTCGGGTCTATGGTTTGTCCGTACTATCCAGTATGCTAATTGGACTTGGACGTATTGGGTAACGGGTATCTGGGGATTAATTTTAGTCGGACACGCCGTCTATATCTTTGCGATCGCGGATTATACTCCTTTACCGGGTCAAGATAATTCGCCTAACTCTGCTCAAGGATAAACTGAGAATGTCCAGTTCGTCCTACTCAATTTATTATGGCTAACCCGAATACCAGCGAAGCGATCGAAACCCTGGCGGCTGAAATTGGTGAGAATATATACATCGATGTTGCCAAATGGCATCTTTACTTACAGGATGCCCATTTACATACCCCGTTAGCTGAACGTCTCTATCCTCTACTGACAGAGGATAACCTCTCCGAAGACCAAGTGGTACAAATCTTGCAAAGTATTCCGGTTAAACTGGGGGGTGGCAAACGGGAAGTTCCCCTCGTGGATTTACTACCGATGCAGTGTCAGGTTAATCTGCTGGATTTACTCGAAGAGTTTCAACGCAAAATGTAACTAGCAAAACAATTGATTGCTCAATACGAGGTGTCATTAGTTCCGCAATGAGAACTAATGACCATTTTTTTACCAAAATTCTACCTGAAAAAGATACTCAATGACCATCTGGTGTATCCTTTTAACCGTTAGCGATCGCCTATCTCACTGTCACACTCTGTCTTGTTCCCTATTGGTGTGTTGACTCAGAACACCCCACTGCGACTGACTCAGCTAAGAGTTGCCACTGTCCACTATGGATCAGCATTGGATTAAATTAAGTTATGAGCGCGATACGTATCTGATTGATCTCAATCGTATCAGCACCTTTGTTTGGGCGAAGAACGGTCGGTTGATATTTTGGTTACCGGATGGTAAGGTGCGACTTATTATCCATCCTAAAACCAATCCAGACGCTTATCAAGAAATTTTAGACTATATGAAAAAGACAGTTGGTCAACCTATTGGTTGTCAGTTATCCGCTAAAAGTGAAACTTGAGTATTATTGAGGGTTGCTGAATAAGTAGTTTGGTGAGGATAGAGAACAGGGAACCGGGAAATGCTAACCCGACTTAGGATTGATTGGTCAGGTAAGAAACCGTTTAATCGTTCTGGCTAAATGTTGCTGTAGTCTACAATCTGTAGAAGGAATTGGCGTCAAATAGAATAGTTCCTCAGAGAAAAGCACCAACTTGAGCCGATATAATTTAAGCCCAAATAGGTTAAGCTGTTCAACTTGTACCTCAGTTACCTGGTCAATTGGACGGCGGATCACCTGGGTTCCTAACCAACCTTTTTGCTGAAATATGACCCAATTGCCCTGTTTGTCAAATTGGCATGTCTTCACTGGACTGCCGAACATCATCCCATTCGCTAAGATAATACAAACTAATCCGAACCAATCAATCGATGAATTAGAAGACAGAAAAATCAGCAATCCGATCGCGGCGGTTAACCCACTCAATATCCAAACCCCAATCGGGCGTTCTTTCAGCGTCAGTAATGTCACCGTTTGTTGAACGACTTTCATGTCACATTTTTAGTTGAGATGGGGAACTCATTAGGGTAGAGATAGGGAACAGGGAACAGGGAACAGGGAAGAAAAAGCCTACCCTAAACCTAGCCAAAGCATCAATTGTCGGGGCGGGTTTAGGAACTAACGTTAGCTGAATCACCGATAACGGCTAAACAAAACCCGCCCTCATGGGTCAAAACAGTGGGTATTTTGTCGGGGCGGGTTTAGGAACTAACACTAGCTGAATCACCGATAACGGTTAAACCAAACCCGCCCTTATTCATGCTCAACTATATTAAGTTATGTAAATAGACCTCAAACCCTTACAAATGACGAATGACGAATGACGAATGACGAATGACGAATGATGCTGCCCCTATCGAGGAGTCGGTAAGCTTTACAAAATGTCAAAATTGCTCATTCAGGCGAATCTGCCTTCAAAATGGGTTGAGTACAGCAACAGATTACAACTACAAACGATGCCTGAATCAACGATTGAATCAGTTCTGCAAGAAAAACGCCTATTCCAACCTCCGGCTGAATTTTCCCAGACTGCCCACATTCAGAGTCTGGAGGAGTATCAGCGCCTCTATGACAAGGCAAAAGCTGACCCGTTAAAATTTTGGGCTGAGTTAGCCGAACAAGAGTTGCACTGGTTCCAGAAATGGGATACAGTCCTCGATTGGCAACCTCCCTTTGCCAAATGGTTTGTCGGCGGCAAGACGAATATTGCCTACAATTGCCTAGACCGACACCTAACCACCTGGCGACGGAATAAAGCTGCCTTGATTTGGGAAGGGGAACCAGGGGATTCCCGCACCCTCACCTATGCCCAACTGCACCGGGAAGTCTGCCAGTTTGCCAATGTCCTCAAGCAATTAGGCGTGAAAAAAGGCGATCGCGTGGGGATTTATATGCCCATGATTCCAGAAGCCGCGATCGCGATGCTAGCTTGCGCCAGGATTGGTGCGCCGCATACCGTGGTATTTGGCGGGTTTAGTTCCGAAGCCTTAAAAGACCGATTAGTAGACGCCCAAGCGAAAGTAGTCGTCACCGCCGATGGCGGCTGGCGTAAAGATAAGATTGTTCCCCTGAAACCCGAAGTCGATCAAGCCCTTGCCAATAACGGCGCACCCACGGTAGAAAACGTCCTCGTGGTTCAGCGTACCCAGCAGAAAATCCAGATGGAACCGGGGCGCGATCATTGGTGGCATGATTTACAAGCCGGGGTGTCGGGGAATTGTCCCGCTGAACCCATGGATAGTGAGGATATGCTGTTCATTCTCTACACCTCTGGCACAACCGGGAAACCCAAAGGTGTTGTTCATACTACCGCTGGCTATAACCTTTACACCCATATCACTCTGAAATGGACGTTTGATCTTAAAGATACTGATGTTTACTGGTGTACCGCTGATGTGGGTTGGATTACGGGTCACAGCTATATTGTTTATGGTCCGCTGTCTAATGGTGCCACTACCATCATGTATGAAGGCGCACCTCGTCCCTCGAATCCAGGCTGTTTATGGGATATGGTGGAAAAATATGGCGTCACTATTTTCTATACCGCACCCACGGCAATTCGGGCATTAATTAAGATGGGCGAACACCATCCCAAAGCCCGCGATTTATCCTCGTTACGAATATTGGGAACCGTCGGTGAACCAATTAATCCCGAAGCCTGGATGTGGTATCACCGAATTATTGGCGGACAACGGTGTCCGATTGTGGATACCTGGTGGCAAACCGAAACCGGGGGATTTATGATTACGCCCTTACCCGGTGCCGTTCCCACCAAACCCGGTTCAGCTACATTACCGTTTCCGGGGATTCTGGCAGATATTGTCGATTTAGAAGGCAATCCCGTTCCGGCAAATCAGGGAGGATATCTGGTGATTAAGCACCCGTGGCCCGGAATGATGCGAACGGTTTATGGTGATCCGGATCGCTTCCGCCGCACCTATTGGGAACATATTGCACCCAAAGATGGGCAGTATCTCTACTTTGCTGGGGATGGTGCGCGTCGAGATGAAGATGGCTATTTCTGGGTGATGGGGCGCGTGGATGATGTGATTAATACCTCTGGACATCGCCTCGGCACTATGGAAATTGAATCGGCGTTAGTCTCCCATCCCGCCGTAGCAGAAGCGGCTGTGGTTGGACAACCGGATGAGGTGAAAGGGGAAAATGTTTTTGCCTTTGTCATGTTGGAGAATGACTACAGTCCAACGGAGGAATTGGCAAACGAACTCAAGGTACATGTGGTTAACGAAATTGGTGCCATCGCCCGTCCCGGTGAGATTCGCTTTACAGAGGGAATGCCCAAAACGCGATCGGGTAAAATTATGCGGCGTTTGTTGCGGAATTTAGCAGCCGGTCAAGATGTGGCTGGAGATACGTCTACATTGGAAGATCGCAGCGTATTGGATAAATTAAGAGGCGGCGCTTAAAACGTTGCTGGATTGAGAATCAGAGGTTGACCCTGAGCGAAGCCGAAGGGAGCGACTTGTACCGAGCGAAGTCGAGGTAAGCCGAAGGGTCAACACCAAATTTCGACAGGCTCATACCGAGTTGCGCTCAAACATAGCAGGGAAAGATTTTATCATTGAATCGGGCGCACGCCATGCGCCCCTAAGGTTTCAGGTCGCGCCTAATTCATCAAATAAGGTGTGCCACGCCACTACAACTTCATTCTTGCACCTGAAAATCGCGGAAATCAACAGGCTTCTTCGGTTTCCGGTTCACAAACTGGTACTGAATTGTCTCCAGTGGGTTCTTTTGTTTCAGGTTTAGGGTTTTGGGGATTTGACTGCTCAGATGACGGCGGGGTTTCCTGATTCGTATCCCCTTGATTTTTACGTTGGGTGGCTTTGCGAACTAAGTCATTCAACTTTTCTCGCCAATAGCGCTGTTCCGGAAAATCGCTGTCTGCGGCATAAATGATCACATCAACATAGCGACCTTCATTGTAGGCTTGCTGAATCTTATCGAATTTGGTTTTTGCTTCTGACCATTCCTTTTGCCAGGTCTCGATTTTCTTTTGAGCATCCTCAAAGGCTGGACTACTGGGGAGAACCGATTGAGCCGCCGCGATCGCTTTATCTAAGTTACCCTGTTGATACTCTTCTGTCGCTTCTGTCAAGACCTCTGCCCCATTATCTTGGGGCTGATCAGGGGATTTTTTCGGGGTTGGGGTTGGTTCTGGGCTGGGACTGGGTTTTGACTCAACTGGGGTGGGACTGGGTTGGGTTTCTACTGGGGTAGGACTGGCAGGTTGTTCAGCAATGGTATCAACAGCACAATCAAGATACTGGTCAAAAACCCACCCTTGCTGGGGTGAACGAATTTCTACCCAATTCCCTTGCTTGCTTCCCGTTAAGGTTAACTTGGTGCCTCTCTCAACGATGCCCACTTTATCGGCGTTTGGGTTTGATCGCACGTTTAAGCCTTGAGCCGTTACCGTACAAGTCCCTCGTGCCATGCCACCGGACATTCCCTGACGAATGCCATACGCCATCCCTGCGGCTGCCATAGCCACGGCTAAACCCACACCAATGATTAATGGTGCGCGATTCGGTTCAGATGCAGGTTCGGGTTCCGGGGGCGGAGGAGGAGTCGGAGGAGTCGGAGGAGTAGGTCTTCGAGGGGGTGCGGCTGGGGAAACTGCCAGGGTGCCCTGTTGGGAGAGGGGAGTCGATTGTGGTGTGGGTTGAGACGGCGGAACCGATTGACCGTGAGTAGAAGCGGCGGCTGTGAGCGATCGCACGGCTTGTAACGCTTCTGTGGTTGACTGGTAGCGGTCTTTGAAATGATAGCGTACCATCCGGGTCAAAATATGTTTTAGCCCTGGACTCACAGGGGCAAGATGTTGCCAGATCAGTTCACCTGTGTTTAAATCTTCCTGTAATTCAGCAGGCATACGACCTGTGATTGCTTGGATAGCAATAATGCCTAAAGCGTAAATATCGCTGGTGGGACGCGGTTGACCCAAAGCCTGTTCACTGGACATATAACCCGGAGTTCCTACAGCAACGGTATTGCTCATTTGCCCCTGAGGACTCGCCAGTTGAGTCCGGATTTGCTTCACCGCCCCAAAGTCTAGTAAGACTAACTTTTTATCTAAATTACGTCGAATCAAGTTATCCGGCTTAATATCCCGGTGAATGACACCGTGGTGGTGAACAAAGTCTAAAACCTCTAAAAGTTCTTGTAGCAGGGCAACAACTCGCGTCTGATCCCAGGGTTGTCCCGGTATCAACTCTTGGCTAAGGGGATGCCCTTCAATATACTCCTGAACCAGATAAAATTCTTGGTCTTCTTCAAAGTAGGCAAGCAGACGTGGGATCTGGTCGTGATTGCCCAGTACCTCTAAGGTTTCCGCTTCGCTGTTGAATAGGCGTCGGGCGGTTTCTAAGAAATTGGGATCACGATTTGCTGGCTGAAGGTGTTTGACCACACAAATCGGGTTACCGGGACGCCGGGTATCTTGTGCCAGGTAGGTGCGACCAAATCCTCCTGCACCGAGGACTTGGTTGACTTGGTAACGACCATCTAGTAACTTGCCTAACATAGGAGTGATGCGCCTCAACGTTCACTTGATAATACTTACATACACTGACGGGATATGTATGCCAGGATTGTGCCAATTTTCATACGAAGGCAGGACGCAGGAGGCAGAAGGCAGCAACAGTAGTACATCGGCAAGGTTAAAACGGTGGTCAAGTATTCTATCAAACCTTTATGAAAGTAGCTATCCAGAAAAATTTTACCCACAACTTTAAGCTTGCCAGCCGAGTAGTGGACTGACTCAGCTAAAATTTGTGGAATAGAAATGCTTTTAGGATTAAATAACTATTACGGTATCATTATAGTTAACATGATCGTTGGTACAACTCAAGCGGCTCAACTTTTAAATATCTCTACGGCTCGACTGAGAGTCCTGTTGCTTGCAGGTCGAGTCGAAGGTGCTTACAAGACTGGGAAGATGTGGTTAATGCCTCTATTTAACGGCAAACCGATCATTAAGCCCGGTCAAAGAGGTCCGCAACCTCGTTGGCGAAATCCCCGAAAGCCAGCGAAAACGATTATTCACGTTAACTCACAAAGAATTCGCTCCAATCAAAAAAACGACTCACGCCAGCCGGTGATTACGGTGAAGAAGTGGTGCGACAGAACACCGGGAATGGGGGCAAAGGAGCAGGGAAACCCAAGCGGCAAGACAAATGTCTATGGTCATGAGGTAGAAATACCGGGAGGATGCCGTGTGGTTTATCGTCCCGATAGTCCCAGATGTGGTGCTAAGGTTTGGATCGAAACCCTTTTCGACGTCAGGGTGATTTCTTGGCAAAAAGACGGTTCGGGCTGATTTATAGTTCGTAAAAGTATAGTCAAATATACCAAGTCCCGTTCAAGATAGCAGATCGAGTCAATGGGATGATATCAAGTCTGGCTTTCTCACCTTAAGTTGACACGGGTGGATAATATCGTGCCCCTACCCTAAAAGATTCTTATCATGAAACAGTAGCCGCCTAGAGATGGGGGATAGCCGCAAATTAATATGAACACAGTCGATTATCTCCGGATTAGCCTAATTGACCGTTGCAACTTCCGCTGTCACTACTGTATGCCGGAAGGGTCAGAACTTGACTATATCCTGCAACAGGAACTCCTCACCCATGAGGAACTGCTGACGCTATTAAAAGAAGTTTTTATCCCAGTCGGGTTTAAAAAGTTTCGCCTGACAGGTGGGGAACCGCTACTGCGTCCAGGGGTAGTGGACTTGGTGAGAGAAATTGCCGCCCTGGATCAAACCGAAGATTTAGCCATGACGACGAATGCCTTTTTACTCGCAGGCATGGCACAAGACTTGTATGATGCGGGATTACGGCGGATTAATATTAGCTTAGATTCCCTCAATCCTGACACTTTTGACACCATTATCGGGAATCGGGGGCGATCGCGCTGGCAACAAACCTGGAACGGAATTCAAGCCGCACATCGGGTGGGGTTTGATCCCCTGAAATTGAATATCGTCGTGATTCCAGGAGTGAATGATGCAGAAGTTCTGGATTTAGCCGCCCTTACCCTTGACCGCCAGTGGCACATTCGCTTTATTGAGTTTATGCCCATTGGCAATCCTGAATTATTTAGCGATCGCGCTTGGATTCCCTCAGAGGAACTCCGCCAACAAATCCGTGATCGCTGGGGTTTAGTTGAATCAAATGTACGCGGAAATGGACCGGCTGATGTCTTCCAAATTCCTAATGCCTTGGGGACTCTCGGCTTTATCAGTCAAATGTCCGAATGTTTTTGCGATCGCTGTAACCGGATGCGCCTCTCTGCCGATGGCTGGTTACGTCCCTGTTTACTCAATGAAACAGGTCAGATTGACTTAAAAAGCGCTCTCCGTAGCGGTGTTGATCTCGCCCAATTGAGAGCGCGAGTGCAGCAGTTACTCGCGATTAAACCAGACATCAACTTTAAACAGCGAGAATCTGGTACTGATGGTTACTACACTCGCACCATGTCCCAAATTGGTGGATAGTCATTGGTCTTTTGTCATTCGTCCTTTGTCATTCGTTTTTCAGGACTCAATATGACAAAACTTGTTTTACCGATGGACTAATGAACCATTAACCAATGACCAATGACCAATCTACGCTTTCCGTGAATAGAACTCAACTACCAGCAGTTCGTTAATTTGCAGGGCAACCCACTCACGCTCAATCATGCCATTGACCTTACCCGTGAATGTTTTCTTGTCAAACTCTAAATGGCTCGGTAGATTTGCCAGTCCGGGGTATTCCAGATTTTGTTCCACCAAACGCCGAGAGCGCTCATTATCTTTAACCATGATCACATCACCGGGACGGCATTGATAGCTAGCGATATTCACTTCCCTACCATTGACCATCACATGACCATGATTCACAAGTTGACGCGCACCCGGGATAGTACCTGCCATGCCTAACCGAAATACGGTGTTATCCAGTCGCATTTCTAGCAGTTCTAGCAAAGCTTGACCCGTGGAACCCGTTGCTCGACGAGCTTTGCGAACATAGCGAAGCAATTGCTTTTCGGTAACTCCATAGTTGTAGCGGAGTTTCTGTTTTTCTTCCAGTCGAATCGCATATTCTGACCGCTTCCGGCGAGCTTGACCATGTTGACCGGGTGGATATGAACGACGGGGGGATTTGCGAGTCAAACCGGGCAGATCGCCTAGACGACGGACAACCCGCAGGCGCGGACCTCGATATCGCGACATAGAACTTCCTTGTGTACCTAACTAATTTTTTACCCAAATACTTTATAGTACAACTGACGAATGACAAATGACAAATGACAAATGACGAATGACGAATGACGAATGACGAATGACGAATGACGAATGACGAATAACCAATGACCAATGACCAATGACCAATGACGAAGGACAAAGGACTATCCCCATACTCGATGCTTTACAAGCCTGTGCTGGAGTCCCCCACGCACCGTTCTACGCCCCAGGTCACAAGCGGGGAAAGGGTATATCTGACAGACTGGCAAATCTATGGGGAAAATCAGTCTTTGAGCATGATCTTCCCGAATTACCAGATTTTGATAACTTATTTGCCCCTTCAGGAGGGATTAAAGAGGCGCAAGCGTTAGCAGCGGAGGCGTTTGGTGCCGATAAAACGTGGTTTCTGGTGAATGGCTCAACCTGTGGCGTAATCGCGGCAATTTTAGCCACTTGCGGTACAGGAGATAAGCTGATTTTGCCTCGGAATAGTCATCAATCCGCGATCGCAGGTTTGGTTCTTTCCGGTGCGAGTCCGATTTTTATTACCCCAGACTATGACCCATCGGGTGATTTGGCACACAGTATTACCCCAGATGCCGTTAGCCAAGCGCTCAAGGAACATCCGGATGCTAAGGCGGTGATGCTACTGTATCCGACCTATCATGGCGTGTGCGGCGATATCCACGCGATCGCCCAACGGGTACATGATTACAATATTCCTTTGCTGGTTGATGAGGCACACGGGGCGCACCTTACATTTCACCCAGATTTGCCGCCAAGTGCAATGTCAGCCGGGGCTGATTTAACCATACAGTCCACCCATAAGGTTTTGACGGCGATGACCCAAGCCTCAATGCTGCACATTAAAGGTCATCGCCTTGATCCAGAACGATTGAGTCAAGCGTTACAGCTTGTCCAGTCTACCAGTCCCAGCGCCCTCCTCTTAGCCTCTCTAGACGCCGCACGACAACAAATGATGTTGGATGGGGAAAGGTTGATTAGCCGCACTCTAAGACTGGCTGAGGCGGCGAGGGAACAAATTCAGCAAATTCCAGGATTATCGGTGTTAGATGCCACAAATACTCCAGGCTGTTTTACCCTAGATCCGACCCGGTTGACGGTGAGAGTTATGGAGTTAGGGTTGAGTGGGTTTGAAGCTGATGAAATTTTTTGTGATCAGTTGGGTGTAATTGCCGAGTTACCGACATTTCAACATCTGACGTTTATTCTGAGTTTAGGGAACACGGCGGCAGATATTCAGCTATTAGTCCAAGCCTTTACCGACTTACAACAGCGCTATTCTCGTCCTGATACTTCCTTTAGGCAAAATTTATCCCAACTGGGAATGACATCAGGATTCATCCTGGAACCGTCAATGCCTCCTCGCGATGCCTTTTTTGCCCCGAAAGAACGGTTAACTCTAGACCAAAGCGTTGGTCACATTAGTGCTGAATGGATTTGTCCCTATCCTCCGGGGATTCCGGTTTTAATTCCAGGATGTGCGATCGCGTCAACTACGGTGGACTATCTGCGACAGGTTCAGCACTTGGGCGGCTATATTACTGGGTGTAGCGATCCTCGCCTAGAACGTGTAAACGTTGTCAAAAGTAAGGACTAATGACCAAGGACGAACAAAATGTCTTCTTCCCTGTGGCACTATACCACTCCTGGTATTCCCGATGATTTATTCGAGCGCTTGCCTGGTATTCCGCTGAGTAAGCGAGAAGTACGGTTACTGATTATTTCCGCATTGCGCCTAGAATCCCATTCCTTGCTCTGGGATATCGGTGCAGGGACAGGTACGATTGCCGTAGAAACCGGATTACTTTCTCCTCACGGTAAAATTGTGGCGGTAGAACGGGATGAAGAGGTGGCAAACCTGATTCGACGCAACTGCGATCGCTTCGGCATTGAGAATGTTGACGTTATCGAAGGATCTGCACCTGAATGTCTCCAAGATCTACCAGGAAAACCCCATAGAGCTTGTATTGAGGGAGGACGCCCGATTAAAGACATTCTTAAGGCAGTCTGGCATTACTTAGAACCCCAAGGTCGGATTGTTGCCACAGCTAGTAATTTAGAGAGTCTTTATACCCTATCCGAAGGATTGGCTGAGTTACAAGCCCGTAATATCGAGGTTGTGCAATCCTCAATCAATCGCTTGGAAACCCGAGGGACTCATCAAATCTTTGCGGCTGTTAATCCTATGTTTATCCTCAGTGGGGAGAAGCTGGATTCTTGACATCCTCACCGCCCTACAAGGACGGTGATTCCCTACCAGTTAGTGGGGGTTTGGGAACCAAACCCCTACTACCCGCCCTCAAATTGACTAACGGCGAATGCTGCCCGATTGTTAATCTTAATGTAATAGTTTTATTCAGACAGTTAATTTCGACTGTCTTGTGTCAAATAAAGTTCTATGCCCTGGTCTCGGATTTTTAGTGGAATTGTAGCGATTACCCTAGCGATGGGGATGATTGTGGCTGGAGGATGGTATTTTACCCTCGGTCTCTGTGTCATCGTCTATTTGGGTCAACTAGAATATTTTCAACTGGTTCAGGCAAAAGGAATTGCGCCTGCGGCTAAAACCACGTTAGTTGTGAGTCAACTGTTATTGGTGACAGCCGCCCTTAACTCTAATCTGACGGATGCCGCCTTTCCCATTGCTGGAACCCTGATTTGTTTTTACCTGCTCTTTCAACCCAAGATGGCGACGATTGCGGATATTGCCGCTTCGATTTTGGGATTACTCTATGGCGGTTATCTGCCTAGCTACTGGATACGATTGCGCGTTGGTTTAGATGGAGGGGTTTCATTACCCTTGAATGCTACAGCGAGCATCCAGAGTTTCTCGTTCAATGACTCTTGGCTTCACCCTTGGACTAATCTCACGGTTCTATCCCAAGGCTTAACCGTAACTCTACTCGCGTTTGCCTGTATTTGGGCAGCCGATATTGGTGCGTATAGTTTTGGCAAGTTTTTTGGTCGCACTCCCTTATCGAATATTAGTCCTAAAAAGACAGTAGAAGGGGCAATTTTTGGAATTTGTGGCAGTGGGGCAGTTGCTATGCTTGGGGCTTGGTATCTGCAATGGTCAAACTGGCAACTCAGTGGATTCGCGTTTGGTACCTTAATTGGAGTGGCTAGCCTTTTGGGAGACTTAACCGAATCAATGATGAAACGAGATGCTGGGGTCAAGGATTCAGGACAATTAATTCCCGGTCATGGCGGTATTTTAGACCGCACAGACAGCTACGTTTTTACTGCTCCATTAGTTTACTATTTCATTACACTTTTGCTGCCTCTTTTACCACCTTTTAGTTAGGGGTTGCTGAATAAGTGTTGTGGTGAGGGTAGGCAACAGGGAACAGGGAATAGGCAACAGGGAACACCTCGGCTTACCTCGACTTCTCTCGGTAACACGCTCGGTGTGTAACAGGGAATAGCTTCCTCCCAGTAATTGGACTCTTGGGCGGGTTTTGTTGATAAGTTATCATCTGACCTAAGTATAGTAATCGCCATAGCGCTTAGGACGCATCTTATGGTAGAGACGTTGCATGCAACGTCTCTACAACTCTTACCCGCCCTGATACCATAAAATGAATTAATTCGGCAATTAATTGTCCTCAGAAGCTTCCTCAAGTTGGGTGAGAGTATAATGGGCAATAGCCAAACTTAAGCGCACCTGCTCAATGGGTGATAATTCAGGCCATTCCACTGAGCCAATAGCGCCAAAGTCTTGATTACCTCGCATGGCGTAAGCCCACGGACGTGCAAAAACGAATAAATCATCTTCCGTCCAGTTGGGTAATAAGGGTCTAACGCATAAAACTAGCTGATCGGCAAGTGATATATCCATGGATAATGCTTGTTGAGCTTGATTGGCGATCGCGTCCAACCAAGACGACGGCACCCCAGAAAATCGTTCAGCCAATGACCGCTTTAGCGAGGCGGAACCGGAAGAATCTGAGGGCGTTAGCGATGTCCAGCACTGGTGCAAGCGATTGAATAGGGTTTGTGATCCCGATGTAATTTCTGCCTCGGTTTGACAAGCATCTAGAGAAAATCCCGCTTCCAGATCTGCCAAATAGTCTTGGGCTTCAGGTTCAGCGGGATTCCAGGGATAACAATCGTCCTCAGTTTGCCAGAGTGCCTCTAGGAGTTCTCCTTGGGCTTGACTCAAAGCATCCTGATAATTTTGGTATGGTTTATGTTGACTGGTCATAATACCCCTTATGTGATCGTTGGTGGTGATGAAAATTGATAGGAATAGCTACATCAGCACTCTCGAAGGTTCCGTAATCGTTCCGAAAATAAAGGTTAGTGCCAAATAATTGGCAGAACTTCTAGAACCGTTGAATTGAGCCGTGTGCCTCTCGACTCGAATCTCTCTGAGTCTAAGATTTGTTAAGTTTTTGGCTTAAAGGTTTTCAATAATAAACTCCAGGGTTTGACTCTGAGTACTGCCAAATTTTAACTGACTACCCGACTCCAATGGCACTTCCTGATGGTGGATTTTCTGCCACCCATCTGCTCGTAAAATATGAGTGCCGTTGCGAGAAAAATCACGCAGGAAGTAAGTCGGGATTTGTCCGGGATGAGTGAAGGTATCGCGACAGATAATTTCTGCATGTTTATAGCTCACCCACATTTCCTCATCCAAAACCAAATCATTCTCCTGCCCGCGTCCCACCCGCATCAGTGCACCGCGAATTCGCCAAACTTTACCCATCGAGTTTAAGGAGCGTAAGCAAGCGGTGGGCGTTTGTTCGCCATTCCAGTTGCTGGGCATAGGGGGAAGCTCAGTAATCCCTTCTTCTAAGAAAGCAATTAACTGTCCTTGAAACTCCGGATGCATATACAGCACAGGTAACGTCCAAGCGGGTTGGTTGAACTTATAAAGCGTGAGTAATTGTTGTCTGGCAACAGCAACAGCTTGGTCAATCGGCATCCGCGTCGCTAGGGCTTGGGCAAGACTTTGGATAAAACTCAAGGCTTCGTGATCCGCGATCGAGTCACGCATACCCAAAACAGCGGGGACACCATGTTGAATTAACACTTCCGCTAAACTACTCCGGGGGATGGTTTGACCTTCCACCTGATCCGGTTGAGCGCCCCAACAGGTATTGAATACCGCCAAGGTTACCTGATTCCGAACTAAGACTTGAGCGAGTTCCGTACCGTTAATTGGTGCATCTGGACTTAGAAATAATAAACCCCCATCTGGAGCAGGTTCACCATGACCCGCATAGAAAAGGATATTGTAACCTCCTGTGTCTAAAGCGGCAATTAAGTCAGCGGGTGTTGGCTGTAGCAGCTTTTCCACAAAACAGGGAACGGATGTGGGGTTGAACTTTTGACAAGATTGAAAAACATTTTCTAGAACCGCTGCCTCTTGTTCAAGCTGTAAGCGAGCCGCTGAGTGATCACCCCCGGAACGGTGGACATCTTGTCCAAAGACGAGCAGGATATTCAGGGCTTGATCATGGCGGATCAGCGGTTTGAGAGAGTCAACATTACTCGTTGTGCGGCTAAACAGTAGTTGAGTAGATAGAGAAATAGCAGGTTTGCCTGCCATTTCTTGCATAATTTCCCAGGGAAGGGGAATTAAGTCAGGATGTCGAATTTCCAAGCGCACGCGCAGGGATTTATTTTGTCCCCGGGCAATGCCCCGACTTTCCGCCAACGTTGTTTGAATGGAACCCGCAAACAGCCAATTCCACAAGTCTATGCCCAACTGCTGCATCAGCCGTCCCCCGTAGCTAGTCGTCTGCGGTGTAGCATTTTCGCTTTGGGGTGATAGGGTTGGTGTTGGTGTAGGCGTAGGCGTCAAGGGATGAGGCAGGGGTAATAAGGGGGGCAAATTACCCGTAGAAAACATTTGTTGCCAAGCCAACCAAGTCTGAGTCAGAGTAGGAGACCAAATCGAGTCATGATGAACATAACCCCCAGGATAAGGAGATTCAATGACCCACACGGCAAAGTTATCTGCCCCAGCCGTAGACAGACGTGCGATCGCTAAACTGAGGCAAGGGGTTTCGATATCAGACATTCAACGCCCAGATGTAGAGCAACATTATCAGTTTGTGATAAGTGACAGACCAAATCACAATCAAACTAAGACAGCGCCGGAAACTCGGAACCGTTTGGGGATTAGCCAAGTTGAGAACCTTATACAATATGGTACTATTCCGGTCTCATCGTGGCTACGTCCGTGAATGTAGAGAGGTTTCTACTCGTACTCAGTTAAGGAGAACTTGGGGAAGGCGTTGACGCTTCAGATTGAGGCGTCGTTGCACATACGCCCTTTTGTGCCAATGTTGCCTTAACATTTAAGTCAACATTTGAGCGAATATTGACAACTTCTATCCAACCCCTCTCTCCTGGCTGCACCTGAGGATAAATATTGCTGCGCCGTTTGGCGTCCGCTAGGGTAGGGGAGGCTGGGGTAGAGTCGGCAGACTGTTTAATAGCGGTCTGTATCGATTGCGTCTCGGCGTTTTCCGTCCCCGTCGAACACACTCTCAATTTGAGCCAATCCTCTTCCCCAGAATCGGACGATTGCCGAATCACTTGCAAGACACTCCCTCTGGGAATTAATCGAATGGGTGAGAGATTTTCCTCCGGAGGATTTAACCGGAGTAGCAACGGAACATCTTGTCCTTGGGAATTCGTAATCGTTGAGCGAGTCACCCGCATCAGCGCCAAGTTCTCCAAGGACGAAACCGTTTCCGGCGTTGGCGTTGGACTAGCGGTTGGAGATGGCGTCCCCGACACGGATACTGGGGCATCAGAATTAGAACTCTGGCTCACAAATCCTTTAAGCCAACCTCGAGGCAATAATAGGTAAGCCAATCCTGCACCCACAACCAAAAGTACCACAATTGCCACCATAAGTCTCCAAGGACGCCGTTTGGGTCGGGTCAAGGGTTGGGTTTTCATTTGGGAAGGGACAATGGTGGTCGTCGCTGGGGTTTCGGATGGTGTTTCCGTTGTCGGCAAAGGCAACGATTCCGGCTGAGGCGGCGCAAGTTCTGTTGGCGCTGTTTCCGCTGATGCCGTTACCTGACAGTAGACCAGCGCCAACGTAACATTATCATGACCATTTTGCCGATTCGCTATTTCGATGAGATGGTCAGCGGCGGTTGGCACATCACGCTGTCCATCCAGAATCGGCAGAATTTCAGTTTGCCAGTATTGTTCCACTCGGTCATGGTCACTAAGACCATCGGAACAGAGGAGAAACACACTATCTTCGTCCAGGATAAATCGCTGGGTGGTTGGATGTAATGTGGTAGACGATGCCATGCCCAAAGCCTGGATTAATGAGCCAGAGGTCGGCTGTTGCACAGCATACCGATAAAAGGTGTAACCCAATCGCACTTCACGGGAGGCTAGATCATCATCTTGGGTAATTTGATGACACCCTTGGCGCGTTACCCAGTAGACGCGACTGTCCCCGACATGGGTGATGTATATTTCATGGGCGCTGGTTTGAGCCATGACCAGGGTTGTACCCATCCGCTGTCGCTCAGAGCGATGTTCGCTATCATTTTGCTGGCTGATGGCGTCATTAGCGGCACAGGCGGCTTGTTCAAGTTGTAGAGTCAGATGGGTTGGGTGCCAATGGTCGCGATCAAAATGGAGGCGTTCCACTTGCTCTCGCAAAACATTGATGGCTAATTCCGAAGCCACTTCACCCCCTTCATGTCCGCCAATCCCATCACAGACGATCGCTAAGGCATTTTCATCGGTTGAGCGACTCCATAGTTGTCCAATGGGTGGGTAACAAGCATCTTCATTGTGGCGGCGAACTGGACCCGAATCCGTACCTGTAAAAATCTGATAATGACGCGATTGCCCTTGTCCGCAGTCTTTGATTCCCTGATCAAGCAGTCCCACCAGTTGTTCGGCGGTGCGAATTTTTCCTTGGGTCAATTGATCACACAGTTGCCCGAAAAACTTTTTTATGACCGAGGAGGCGTCAGGTTGGAGTTGAGACCAGCACTGACCCAGTTGTTTGAGTGTTGGTGCGGCGGGTTCATCTCTCTGAAGTTCCAGTAGATGCAGGATAGAGGATTCTGGACGCAGCCAATCGAGATTGAGTAAACTTGTCGCTACTCTTTCACTGCTTAAGGGTTGCCACAGGTTAGCGATTTGCCACAACCAGTTGAGTTGGCGTATCGCTGTCGCCTCTTGCCAAACTGTTCTCAGGGGAGGAAAGAGTTCTCCTTGAGACCCAGCCGTATCGGTTTCCAGAATCGGCGCATCTTCCAATAGCCAGATTTCTGAATCTTGGCGTCTTTCACCGCCTGTCAGTCGCCCATAGACTTGGGGAATATGTAAGCGATAGGGGGAGAGTCTTAAATAGGGCAACAACTCCTCCGGAATCTCTTGAGGGGTATCCGGTGGTGTTGCTGGTTTTGTATCCAGTACAATCCGTTCCTTGACCAACACATAGCGGTTGGCAATTAGCGATTCGGGCTGATAGGCTTCTATCCCTGAGCCTAGCGCCCACAAATAACGCCGCTTCAAGGGCGTGCGACAGTTCTGACAAAACTTATTGACAGGGGGATTGGCAGCCTGACAGCGGTAGTTAGGGCAGTGAAGGGTTGCTGCAGGATTGTCCATGGAAACACTCTGGGCTACATCTAGCTAGTGGTAATTGGGCGGTTGAAGTCGCACTGCCGCGATCGCAATGCATATCCATTTCCATTATGGGATCATTTAAATAAGCCTACTGATTACAAATTCTAGCGTCTGATTTGAGAAGCCGTTCACTCATCGGAGGGATAAATGGTGGTAACCGACTCGGATTCTTGATCGGGTTGGCGATTCGTCAACTCAAGGTAACTATGCCGCAAGAGACGGGGCCAGAGCCATAAAAAGTAAAACCACCAAACCAAAATGGGAGTAGCCACTATCAGGGTTATCCAGGGCGTTTTGGCTAGCATCCAACTCCCCGCGATGATTACGGTTCCGGTCAGGAGAATCGACCAAGGCTGACACCACCACGGTTTATAATTCCAAGGATTCAAGGGATCTTTGACAGACAATAGTTGCCTCTAGGGGAAAAAATAACTTTATTTATAATACTTTTTTTGGACTTAGATATAGCGTGGGACTTATTGCCTCCCCAAACGCCCATCGTTTGTTAAACCGTACCAACAGATATGCCTAAGCCCGATTATGACACCTCCGATGATCACTCCTTTGAAGAGCTGAACTCCCCTGCGAGTGTTGAAATGAAACAGCTTATGGAGCAAATTGAGAACTCCCATGACCTATTGTACAAAATGATTAACTTGGAAATGTGGGCATTAGCCGAAACGATGGATGAGTTTATCCCAGGTTTTTGGAGTCGTTTTTTGGAAAATCGTCGTTTAACCCTCAAACAATTCCTGCAGAACAATTCTCACTCTAGAAAGAGGTAAATCACCCCATAGATTTTCTAGGATCAAACTAGACAGGCAAACTACAAGGAGCTTTTTATGAATAAGCCAGAACGCCCAGATACCCATGATACGCTCAATCCGGGTGATAAAGTCTCGCCAGAAGAGCAAACCCTGGAACAAAAATCTGAGAAAGTCGCGGTTGATGCTCCTGATATTACCGGTGATCACATCGAAGTCCCAACCTACTTCAACGTCAAAGACGAAAATGGGCAAGAAAAAGCCTTACACCATGTTGAGGACGCTGAAGAAATTTCTGATGTGATTCGCCAAGCACGCACCGATGAACAAGGCAATCGCACTTGGCGTTAGAGTTGGACTTAGGAGTCCTGAGACACAACCTGGGGCAATCCCATGCTATAGTTCATTACCCGACACTCCAGGTTGTAGCTAATTTCACCATTTTGCAGGAGCGATCGCATGTAATGCTCTAAATCCGAGCCGATGCGGCGAAGATTATACTCTGTCAAATCTTCACCGCTATAGGCTTCTACGAAATCATCAAACTTACGATAGATTTTTTGCAGGGCATCTTCACTCCAATTAAATTCATTATCGGGGTCAACGTCTAGTGTTAAAACGTTGTCACTCTCAACTAATTCACTGTTTAGCACCTCGGCAGCGTAGATGCGAATGTGACGAGTTGTCGATTTAAGCAGCATGGAAACCCTCCTAGTCTGGGCTATATTTTCCTTTAATTGTAAAACTTTGTAAATACACTGCCGCCTCTCAAAGGCTAAACCAACTTATCCACAATTGGGTAAAGTGAGACAAAACAAGGGCGGTGTATATTTCTTATGGAGTCAAACTCGCCCCGACAAATCTTTGTCCCCTGCGTCCGGAGAACCCACGGCTTTAAGCTGATGGGATTCTTGTTTCTTGTGTCCTAGAGCGGCGGAAGGTAAATTATAACAGTCAGTCTTAGCGACATAATCCATAGCTTAACCCAATATGCACGATTCGATGGATGATATCGCCAAACAAGCTCACCAGGGCAGTGTGGCGGCGATAATTCAAATTCTGAATCAACAGTTAGCCGATGATCGCGTCAGAACCCGAGCAGTTTTTGCTGATGGCGTGTTGCACCTGTTGTGTGAAGCACCTGTCGCCGAACCTCTGGAGCGCTCTGTTCTCGTCAACCACATCCAAAAAATCCTGGAAGATATTGCGCCGCGTAACATTCGTCGGGTAAACCTTAACAGCCGTATCGTGCAGGAGCAACAATTGCTATGGTTAGAAGAAATCAGCCGTAATCCAGACCATCTTTTATGGTCTCAAGAAATCATACTGAGTAAGCCTAACCTGCTTCAGCAATGGATCAAGGCATTCAAATCTCCTAAAGTTGAACCAAAGAAGAAAACTCAGCTTCCCCAGGTATCCTCCCGCAAAGTTAAGCAAAACCCTCGTTTCCAGCGCCATTTTGTCAGTGGTATTAGCGTTCTTGTTCTCTTACTCTTAGCCGGTTGGTTCGTTTACGATCGCTTAATTCCCACGCTAAACGCCAGCACCACTCCTCAAGAACCAACTCCTCCCCCTACACCTGTCTCACCTTCAACAACAGCCCCCTCAACAACCGCGACACCTTCAGATCCCTTTACCGAAGCGGTTCGGATCGCCATTGAAGCTGATGCCGAAGGAAAAACGGCGAATACAGCCGCTCAGTGGTTAGATATAGCGGCGAGGTGGGAGAAAGCCTCAACTCTGATGAGTAGCGTTAACCCGGATCATCCCCGTTATGAAACCGCTAGAGATCGGGTTATTCTTTATCGCCAAAACAGTCAACTGGCTCAACAGCAGGCAAAACAGAGACAGTCTCAGTAGTGGTCATTTGTCATTTGTCATTTGTCCTTCGTTTATTGGTGTGAATGAAGAGACATAAGCTTATGATCTCATCCACCTTGCTCCGGGGACGCGACATTTCTCTCAAAAAATATGAACTCTGTTGGTATATCCCTCGTCAGAACGGGAATACTAAGTCTGACCATCTATCGTTGAACCAGTTGTATCAGCAGCAACCGTTTCAAAAATCCATCCTTTGATTGATGTCTGAAGACTAATCCGAAAATTAATCCCTAAGCCTTGTAGCACTTGGGGAAAGTAGGTGAAACGTCGGACATGTCTTCGCTAAAACCGTTGCCGCCGTTCTTACCTAGGAGCATAGAGGTATTCACTCATGCATTACCCGCCTTCATCCAATCCACTGGGACAACAGATTATTTCAATTATCGTTGCTAGTCCCAATCCACAGACGTTATTGGCGAGTATTGCCCAGGTATTAGGTGAGGCATTTCAGGTTGATTGTTGCTTAATTGCAGCGTTTTCCCCAGAAATGGCAAGGGAGCATGTCAGGTTGGCACAAAATGTTCAAGCTAACCAAGCGAGTTGGGTTTCGTCTTTCAACCCAACCGACAACCTTGACTCATGCCCAACAGCAATTCCCAAGATGGGATTATGGTATGCCGAGGGCTACTCAGTGCAACAACCTCAACCCCAAACACTAGGGCAATACCCATCATTTCTAACTGGGGTGGAAGAACCTTTAGCAATTCGGGATATTCAGGAGTCTGATCCGGAGTTGGCAGATCAACGGTGTTGGGATTGGCTCCCGGTTAGGGCAGTGTTAAGGCTTCATACCTGGAGTCAATCCAGGATCAATGGGATGATCGTGTTAGGGCGATCGCAGTCTTATGATTGGACGATACAGGAAAAACAACGGTTAAGTGAGGTGGCTGAATCTGTAGCCGTTGCCATCGCTCACGTTCAGCTTACCCAGCAAGTCGATCAGTCTAAACGATACCAGACGCTGCTTTCCCCATTCAGTCAGTTTATCGAGAGCGATCGCAATCTTGATGAAACAATGGCACAAGTGGTTGCCAGTACCACTCAAACACTTCAGGCAGATCGGGGTTGGCTACTGCTATTTAATGATAATCATGCCTCACATCAACCGGATCACGATGGCAAGCCTCCGCCATCAATTGAGATTAAGGTTGTCGCTGAATGGTTTACCCCTACGCTTGATCAATCAGTTCAGCTAAACTCCCAACGATTACTCCATCAATCCTTCCGGTTATCTGACTCTGGCTTATGCCAAATGGCTTGGAAACAAACACCTGAACCGATTGCGATCGCGGATTGGGCAAATACTCCAATCGGAACTCCAGAAATCTCCCGATTTGAACAGGCGATTAGCCATGGGGTGTTAATGGTTCCCCTGTGTCACACCTTTAGCAATGGTTCTCAACACCTGAAACGGGTGGGATTTTTGGTTGTCCACCAGGATCAGCCGCGTTTATGGCAAGGGGATGACATTGAATGGATCAGATGGGTGGCGACGCAACTGAGTGAGTTGATTCACCAGCATCAAAGCCGACAGCCAGAACCCTCCCGCCTTCACCATCACTCGGTTCAGCCATCCCCCTGTTTAACCGTTCCCGCCCAATTACATCAAAGCATCCGCCAGCAGGTGGATCAGCTTCAGGAATTAAATCAGCTTAAAGAAGAATTCATTAGTACCATGAATCATGAGCTGAGAACACCGTTAACGGCGATGAGTCTGGCAATTCGCATGTTGCGACAACCCAAACTCCCCGCCAAGCGTCGGCAAAAATACTTAGACATTCTTGAGCAACAGTGTAATCAAGAAATCGATCTGATTAACGATTTACTTAGTTTACAGCAACTCGAATCCAATCCCGCTTATATCCAGAAGCGATCTATGGATGTAATCCTGCTGATCCAGACATTAGCCCAGGATTTTCAGGAGAAATGGGCATCGAAGTCAGTGAAATTGAACCTAGATTGCCCTTTAAACTCGCTGATGATTCATACTGATCCAGAAAGTTTAAATCGTATCCTGCTGGAATTGTTAACTAATGCAGGCAAATATGCCCACCCTGATACAACCGTTTCTCTCAAAGTTGAGTATCACGTTCAGGCTACGGTCAATCGGTTGGTGTTAACCTTGACCAATATCGGTGACGGTATATTACCCACCGATATTAACTATATTTTCGAGAAATTTCGGCGCGGTCAAGGGATTACCAAACAAGCTGTTCCTGGAACAGGATTAGGACTAGCATTAGTGAAGTGTTTAGTCAATCATCTCAATGGCATCATTGAGGTGGCGAGTCAGCCGTTAGACAATTCTCATCGGGCGATGGTTTCATTTACCTTAACTCTACCCGATGAAGTTCAGCTAGTAAGTAGGGGCTGCTGAATAAGTCTTATGGTGGGAATAGGGAACACCTCGGCTTACCTCGACTTCGCTCGGTAACACGCTCGGTGTGTCATGGGCAATGGGAAAGAGTTTCAATGCTTTTTTCTATTTTTTCACAACCTATTTAGAGCTTGCTGCACAACTCCAAAACCCTTAGATATCAAAGCTTTGAGTAGCATGGACATTGGCTCATTTTCAAGGACATAAGGTAAAACCCTTTCATACCCTTGCACCGCTATCAGGGAAAATGTATCATTGCTCCCCCAGCTTCCCCAGCTTCCCCAGCTTCCCCAGCTCCCTATCTCCCCACAAGACTTATTCAGGCAAATTGGGCTTGTTTTTCTAAGGGAGCCGTCTCGTTGTTTAGTACGGGTAAGGTGACGGTAAAGGTAGTGCCAGCACCGACTTTGGAGTCTACATCAATGCTTCCTTGATGCAAATCAACACACTGTTTCACAATTGACATTCCTAACCCTGTTCCCTTGATCTGACCGACATTTTTGGCGCGGTGAAATGCGGTAAAAAGGTTTTGTAAGTCTTCGGCGGGAATGCCAATCCCAGAGTCTTGGATGCAAAAATTAACAGTTTCCTGAGCAGAGGTGATCTCAAATCTTACTTCACCACTATCAAGAGAATATTTGATCGCATTGCTGAGTAAGTTTGTCAGAATATGTCTGAGTAAGTTTATATCCAGATAAACCTGCGATTCCCCGACGAATTGGAACTTGATTGTCGCTTGATAATTTCCCGCTTCAAATGTCTCTACTATCTCTTGACAAAAGCTGTTTAAATCGACCCAACTGGGATGAAGGGTGAACATTCCGGCTTCGGCTTTGTTGAGGAATAGTAAATCTTCTAACAAGCACAACATCTGGTCGGCGGCGAGTTGAATTCTCTGGATGTGCTTTTGTTTTTTGGCGTCGCTTATTTTGTCCTAACCTTAGAGCGTAGTGCTATATCAGTGGCATTCTACTGAGCGGAGCATTGCATAAATAAAAATGGGCAGAAAGTTTCTGATTTCTTTCTGCCACAGTTAGCCCGATGTACTACAGCTTATTCGGTTTGATTTTGAGTTGTTGAGAGTAGCTCCTTAAAATTAGAGCCTGCAACACAATGCTTATCTGGCTGATGAGGAGTCACTGCCCTTATTGCACAGAAGGTAAGTAAGCGCACCGCCAACCAAACCTCCTGCCAGGAAAGGAAACGCTCCAGTTAAAGCTATTCCTCCTACTGCGATGCCGCCAATTCCCGCTAATCCAGAAGTTATTCCGCTAACGGAAATTGTCGCACAAGCACCAGCACCAACAGTGGCTCCTGCTGCCAAAGCATCTTCTGTCTTCATGGATTGCTCCTTGCTAGACTTATCCTGATCATGTCCCACTCCACATAAAATTGGGTTCATGAAAATCTTGAATTCTGTAAAGATTGTGGAAAAATAGGACGAAGTGATAATTTTCCCTCAAATGGTAAGTCGTAAGTTGTCTAGCGCAGCCTATTTTGCCATAAAACCTTAAAGTAGTAAGGAGGAGAGCAATAGCTTCTCGCTCCTGTTCCCTCATTCATCACATGCGAAAGGCAGAATGCTGACTAAGGCTAAGCCCAAGCCACCCCGTTGGCAACGACGAAAGTATTCCCCCCTCGCCCGCCAGATTGACATTTTTCGGTCGGCGGCGAAGTTTATGTTCTATGTATGGTGGGACAAAACTATTGCCAATGATACCCCCAATCACCGCAACCGCCGCGCCCAGTGGCTAGTGGGGACGTTGCTAGATTTAGGTCCTACATTTATTAAGATTGGGCAAGCCCTCTCGACTCGTGCTGACTTACTGCCCTTAGAGTACATCGAGGCATTGGCGCATTTACAGGATCGGGTGCCAGCTTTCAGTGGGGCGGAAGCGATCGCGGTGATTGAAGTCGAACTGGGTCAATCTATTCATGCATTATATCGGGAGTTTGACCCCTTTCCTCTGGCAGCAGCGAGCTTGGGGCAAGTTCACAAAGCACGGCTGCATACCGGAGAAGATGTGGTGGTGAAGGTGCAGCGTCCAGGGATTGAACGACTTTTTAATTTAGACTTTAAAATCATACACGAATTAGTGCGATTTGCTAATCGGTATTTGCCTTGGGTAAGGAAGTATAAACTTGAGGCAATTTATCGCGAATTTTTTGATTTACTCTATCAAGAAGTAGACTATATCCAAGAAGGAAAAAATGCTGATCGGTTTCGGGAAAATTTTACTAATTATCCAGGAATTCTGGTGCCGACGGTTTATTGGCGTTACACGACGAAGAAGGTACTCACGTTAGAATATTTACCCGGCATCAAGATTGACGATCGCCAAACCCTGGAAGCCTGTGAAATCAACACCAATGAGGTGATTCAACGGGGGATTTCTTGTTATCTGAAACAGTTATTAGAAGACGGCTTTTTTCAGACAGACCCGCATCCGGGAAATATGGCAGTTGATCAGGACGGCAGTATTATTTTCTATGACTTTGGCACGATGGCAGAGGTTAAATCCATTGCCAGAGACCAAATGATTAAGACCTTTTTTGCCGTTTTGCGGAAAGATACCGATGAGGTAGTGAATACCTTAACCTATATGGGGTTACTGGAACGGCAACCGGATATGACCCCAGTTAAACGCCTAGTCGGGTTTATTTTAGAACGGTTTCGGGAAAAGCCCATTGATGTGCGGGAATTTGAGGCATTGGGAAATGAGTTGTATGTCATGTTTGAGCAGCAACCGTTTCGTTTACCCGCGCAAATGACATTTATTTTAAAATCATTAACCACGTTGGATGGGATTGCCCGGGCTTTAAATCCAGAGTATAACTTATTAGCCGCCAGTCAACCCTTTGTTAAAAATTTAACCGTTTCCAAAGGGCGGGGAGATGTAGTGAAAGAACTGGCAAGGCAAGCCAGAGATTTTATTAAATATCGGTTAAATAAGCCGAGTTCTACAGAATTGTTAATTCGCCGCTTAGAAGCCCGAATCGAGCAAGGGGAACTACAAGTCAGGGTGCGTTCCCTAGAGAGCGATCGCGCTTTAAAACGGATTCATTTGGCGATTAAGAGTTTGATTTATGCTTGTTTGACTGGGTTTGCATTATTGGCGGGAACGGTATTATTATTAGTGCCGCATACTGGGTGGGCAATTGCCGCATTTACTTTATCGGGATTTTGGTTTGTCATTTTGTTGTATTCGTTGGTTCAATTGGCGGTGAAGGAAAAATTTGAGAAAATGACCCGTCGGTAGATAATGCATTATTCAGCTTTTAGTTAACACGTTAAAGTGACGTGATATTTAATAGTCGGATAGTTGTAGGTTGGGTTGACGGAGGAAAACCAACAAAATTCAGTACCAATACAATATCATAATTTATTGATGTTTGAATCGCCGACGCTTAATCCACCACTTGGCTAACTGAAAGGCAACAAACGCCAAAATAAAGCTACCGAAGAATGAGATAATAAACGGGTGAGGAATTCTATGCTCACGGTTGGGTAAACGCCAAGGTTCCATCAGGAATCCGGTACTAGAGGAAAGAATCGCCCCGGCTGCAATTCCAACACCGACTGCCTGGATGTTATCTTGTAATTCCTTGTCGCGTTTAGACTGTTCTATGGCGGCGGTTGCTCGTATCGTGTTTACCAAGTCGCTAAACAGATCTTTTCCGGGTTCAAGATAATCAATATAGGTTTGAATTTGAGTGAGATAACGGGGGCAGGTTTGTTCAGTAAACGCTGACCATGTTTTCAGTGTGTCACCGGATGTGAGCAAGTAATTTAAGCAGGTTTTCAAGTTTTGCTTGTTCGCTGCAATTGTGGTATAATAAGACTTTAAATCGCGTAAATAACAGTTATAGTAAAGTACATTTTCAGGTATTGCTTTTAATAAAGCATCAAGCTGATAAACACGAGTATTGCTGTCTTGATTGAGAATTGCATAAAACTCTTGCACTTTAGTTTCTAAAGTGCCATAGATTAACCGTGAGCTTTTATAGCAAGCTCTGGCTTCTTGATAAGCAAAAGTAATCTTTTGATAACTCCACAACAAGTCTCTAAACCAAGAATAGTCCTGATTCGCTCGTTCTAAATCTGCTTGTTTTGGTTTAGCCAAGGAAACGAGAAGGGTTAAATTCTGGGCTTCAAATCGAAATAAAGGGCAATTAAATAACTTGTCTTCATCAATGAACTGCGGGTTGAGGTTTGTGCCTGCACACAAGGCATTAACCCATTTTTGAGCCTCTTCGGGTTTGGGTTTAGTAAAGTAGTGATTTTCTCCTGTTAACCAGATAACTTTGCCTAAGTTAGCGTTAATTCCCTCAATTAACGCTTTCGGCTTAAAGGCAGATAGTTGGTCAATGGTAATGCCTAAATCGGGGATGTCAGGATAGAGGGTGATATCCACACAATAGGTATCATGGAGGCGAAACGGTTGGAGATTTCCTCCCAGTTGAAATCCGGCATTGGTGGGAATAGACGTAAATTCTATTTCAGCGCCATGGTGGGTTAACCATTCGTTGGGTAAGTTGTCTTCTCCTTGGGGACTGTATTGATAGTTACCCTCTTGATCGGGAGAGTATGAGATAAGTTGAGATTTAAGGGTTTGGAGTTCAGGAAAAGGGAGAAATTGGGCTAAGTTGGTTAAGCTTTCCCAGAGGTTCGCCGCATCCTGATTAACGGTATCGGGAGGATCATCTAAGGTTTGGTAGAGGTGGAAGGCGTAGAGACTCAGGCGAAGGTTTTTCACGATTGACTTGGGGGTTTTTGGGCAGGATAATTACCCAGAGAGGTATTTTTTTTAGCCGCTTGTTCGATTAATTCCCGTAAGGAGGTACTGGATTGTTTGGGTTTGGCTTTACCGCCAAAACCGCCTCTTTCTCCCGTTGCGCCTAAGAGAGGATTGATGGATGATAATTTTTGGGTGTAGGCTTGCTGAAGTGGGGAACGATCAGCGGCTTTGAGCCAGTTTTCCACAGCTTCGGCATTCTTTTCGTCATCGTCACTGAGTTGGTTTTGTAGTTCGGTTAAACTCTGCCAATGGTCAGCGAAAAGATTATCGGGATTTTCTTCAATCAGTTTAACAAAGGTTTGAATTTTATCGGCATCACTTGACATGGGTTAGTGTTTGTTCTCCTTCTCCGACAACACAAAAAGCCGCCCAGTGATAAGGGGACTGATAGGGGTGGCTGTCCCATCCCTGTTTTTTATTTTCGCCCATGTTTTGGAAAAATGCTTGTAACTGAGGACGCCAACTGTCACTGAATATAGGGGAATGTTGCGCCCATTGCTGGAAGCCTCGAACCGTAGTATCTCGCAGCCACATTTGAGCAGTTTTGAGGGCGATGGCGAGTTTTCCGGGGTGTTGGTGCAGGATTTCATAAGTTTTGATCAGCAGCAGGGCGGTGGAAATTTGGTTCACTGACCATTGGGTAACGATAACACTGGGACTCCCGGCGAGGATGAAGCCACTGGAGAGGCTGATATATTCATCGGTGGTATCAATAGCGACTTGTCCGGTTTCGCAGGCGGCGAGAGTGACGAGGCTGCATTGACTGAGGTTTAAGGAAGTGATGATTTCCGCCAGAGTAAGGACATCATCAGCCAGTTGTAGTCCGGAGTCTAGGGGAGAGTTTAGATTAAATGCACCGTGACAGGAGAAGTAGAGATTGTTGGCTTGGGTGAGATTTTTGCCAGGGGTAAACAAGGCGGTTTTTGTGGCGTTTTTTCGTGAGAGGGTGGTGCGTTTGTCTTTGGGGAAAATGTTGCGGATGGTTTCCACTTCCAGATCAGCAAAAATCAGGTCTTCGGTGGGATTTTGGATGGCAAAAAGGCGTTTAAATTCGGGACTGTTGCGGTTTTGTGCCTGTTGCAGGAGTTGACAGTTGGGGACATAATTCACGCCTTTGGGGAACCATTCCTGTAGGGGCGCAAGGCTTGCGCCCTCATCCCCAAGGCTTGCGCCCTCATCTCGACAGATGACGGGAAGGGCGTGGAGGGGTAAAAGGTGTAAGGAAAGGTGGGGGATGAGGATCAGTTTTTTGCAGGTAGGGAATTGTTTAAACAGAGTGGTGAGGAGGTGGGAAAGGTGGAGGATGTCCGAGAGGGTAGTGAGGCGTTGGGGAAGTTTAGCTTGCCATTGGGGTTTATCAGTGTAGTAATCATTGAGGTAGGCGTTTCCCCATTCAATAAGGTTGATGAAGTCTTCGGAAGTCGATTGCCAGAAGTCAAGGGTTTGGGGAGTGAGGATGAAGGTGAGGAATTGATTGTCTAAAATGTACCATTCAAGGATGGCGGTGTCTTGATCGAGTAGGGATTGGATTTGTTCAAATTCCAAGGGTTTGTAGGGGGATTTTTGCTGAAATTCTTCCCGCAGTTGGGTAATGTGGGTGTAGTCAGGGTTAGGATCTTGGGCGAGGCGCTGGTTTTCTTGGTAGATGGCTTGGCGGAGTTGTTGCAGACGTTGACGGGTAGGTTCGGGAATTCCTTGGGGATAGAGATCACGGCTGGCAATGCTTTCAATCAGGTTGCGGGCTTTGCTGCGATCGGCGTATTCAAGAGCTTTGTGATAGCATTGTAACTTAATACAGACTTGTACCATCATTAAATAATGATCATTCCACTCTTGATTAAATTTGCGTTTTACTTCATCTCTGGAACAAATTTCACCTCGCAGATAATCGACTGTTTCAATGGATTGTGCCAAAGCATCATAAGCTTCTGACCATCGTTGTGTGTTGTAGTAGCCTATTGCTAAACTGAATAAAGTCTCTGCGTGTTTTTGCGGAAAGGATTGGTGAGTAAAGACTTTTAAGGCAGCTTCGTAATAGGCAATTGCTATTTCTAAATTTTTGACCTTTTCCCCTCGGATACGTTTTCGATAAGCACTGCCTAAATTCCTTTGAAGCATTGCCCAGTATTGGGGGAATTTTTCTCTAGTCAAGACAACTACGGCAGTGTTGTAATAGGAAATTGCTCTTTCTACATTCTCGGCTTTTTCTCCTCGGATACGTTTTCGATAAGCACTTCCCAAATTCATTTGAGTTATTGCCCAGTATTGGGGGAATTTTTCTCTAGTCAAGACAACTACGGCAGTGTTGTAATAGGAAATTGCTCTTTCTACATTCTCGGCTTTTTCTCCTCGGATGTGACTCCTGTAAATACATCCCAAATTCATTTGGGTTATTGCCCAGTATTGGGAAAATTTTTCTCTAGTCAAGACAACTACGGCAGTGTTATAGTAGGATATTGATCTTTGTTGATTCTCTTTTCTTTCCCCTCGGATGCGATCACTATAAGCCTTCCCTAGATTCATTGTAATCATTGCCCATTTTTCGGGAAAAGTTTCACGGGGATAGGCTTCTAATGCCGCATTAAAAGCAACGATCGCCTTTTCTACATTCTCCGCTTCTTGTCCTCGAATCCTCTCTAAGTAAGCAATCCCTAAACTGTTCTGAGTATATGCCCCTTGAGATGTATGGCTCGTAAAAATATTTAAGAGACCCTCGTAGCAAGCAATACTAATTTCTAGGTTGGTTGCTCTTTCTCCTAACGGTAATATAAAAATCGATTCGCTAATATCAAAAATAGTATCGCCAATTTTTTGAGCGGTTTTCGTTTCAATCGCTTTTAATTTATTACAAAAATTAACAATTAATTGCAGGAAAATATTATCTAATTTAGCTAAGTTGGCTTGAAGCAAACGCGATAGGATTTCCTCGCGCCCATCACTATTCAGCAATTCCTCCAAAAACTCTAAATATTGAGGATGACTATTCTTAGCCAGCGATTGACTATCACCCCAGAGTAAATTTTGTTGGGCTTCTAATGTCCGCAGCTTGACAGAACTTTTTTCTGCCCACTTTGGCGTATTCGTTTCTTCGTAGAGTTTTAAAGCTTGACCGTATTGATCAATTGCATCAGTTATCTGCCCTAACCTTTGATAAGTTGAGCCGAGCAGATAATGAGCATTTGCCGTTTTATACTGCTGCTTCAATATCTGAGCCAATGTCAACGCCTGACTTAAAGCAGCGATCGCTTGCTCATCTTGATGCTGATCTCGATACAGACATCCCAAGTTATACCAACTATTTTGCACTTGTGTTTCATCGTTAATATCTTGTGCCAGTTTTAGCCGTTGTTGCTGACAATTAATACCCTTTTCAGTCTGCTGTAACTCTCGATATAAATCACTCAGAAATCTCAATCCCTTAAGCGCCCACTCGTTAACTCCCAACTCCAAGTAGAGAGACACAGCTTGCTGAGAATACTTAATTGCCTCTTCCTTTTGTTTTAAACGGGCGTAAACTTGACCCAACATATAACAAGCATTAGCCTGATTATGCCCTTGCTCTAATGCCTGCGCTAAAATCAACGCTTGTTGATAGTAGTCGATGGCTTGGACATCTTCTTTTTTATCATCATACAGATTGCCTATTCCATATAAGATACTTGGTTCAGCAACGCGATCGCCTGTTTTTAGTGCTAACTCTAGCCGTTGTTGCTGACAATTGATACCCTTTTCATATTCCTGTAACTCTCGATATAAATTAACTAAATAGTCCAACCCACTGGCTGCCCAATTCTGAATCCCCAACTCTAAATAAGACTCAACGGCTGGCTGATAAGCAGCAATAGCGGTTTCTTTTTGTCCCAAGGCTTGATAACATCGTCCCAGCATATAATTTGCATTGGCAATTTTTTCCTGATTATCTGCTAACCCTACTGCCAAATTTAATGCCTGAGCAAATCCCGATATAGCTGCCTGATACTGCTGACGATAAAACTGTAACCTTGCCAAATTATACACACCATTTTGCTCGGCGATAGTATCGCTTACTTCTCGTAATAGCCTTAACTGCTTATCGTAACAGTCAATCGCCTGCTCATACCTTTTTAATTGTGTATAAATGCTAATCAACCAATCCAGCGTTTCCCTTTGGGCTACTCTATCCTGCAACTCCTGCACCACATCCCAACGCTTCTCAAAATAGGTCAAGGCTGGTTCTAATTCACCTAATTCCCTATAACTACAGCCCAACCAAGCCCAGGTTAAATTCTTTAGCCGATTATCAGACAAAGCCTCAGCAATTGCCAACATTTCCCGGTGAGCAGCAATCGCTTCTGGATAATTGCCGCTGTTATAGTGAACTTTCCCTAACTTTTCCCATAGCCATCCTTGCAGAGCTAAATTATCCCATTTTTGGGCAGTTTCTAATTGCCACTGGGTAAGACGATAAGCTGGCGGAAACTCTTTTTTGCTCAGATAAACTTCAACAATCTCATTTAACTGTTCCCAAACTGGCAAAAAAACGTCCTGATTGCCAAACTGACGTGATAACAAATAAGCTGCACAGAATGCGTCTACTGCCTGTGCCAACTCTCCTATGGCTCTGTAACTGTATCCTAAGTAATAATAGGCTATCCCTTCTTGCCACTGATGTCCTAGCCTTTTTGCCAGATTAAGGTAATCAGTACAAGTCGCGATCGCATCCTGCCATTGTTCCCCCTGATAATAGACAACCCCTAAGCTTCCCAGGGCTTCGCATTCCACCACGCGATCGCTACTCGCTCTCGCTGCTATTAACTGTTGCTGTAGGGTTATAATTGCTGCTTGAGCAGTTGGCTTACTCATGGGGAAACTCAAACTTTTAACCCCTTTTCCTTAATCGTAGGCGGATAAGATTTAGTTTGTAGTAAGGGAACCTTAGCTCTAAATTCCGTTGGGTTGAGCGAAGTCGAAACCCAACCTACAATCTATTCCACCATTTTAGCTGTGCCACACCACTAAGGCGGGGCGGGTTTAGTTGCATTTGGGTACACCCGAAACGATAATAGTGAAACCCGCCCCTACAGACGAACCATTATAATATTCCATTTAGTCAATATGTTCTGGTTGGGTATAGTTAAACTCCAAAATGGACTTAAACTCCTAGGGAGCATCCCGTTTTGGACAAAGCATTACCTCAAGTAAAGCAATTGCAAGGGTTTCAGCCCCATTCAAAGAGCCAACGTGCCAAATTGGGATGCTCCCAACTCCTATCCAGTCGTCTTTAGACGACTTAAGCTTTCAGCCTTGGGTTTAAACCCAAGGCTGAGTAATGCGACAGGTGTAAGATCTGAATTAAAACTCTTTCTAGTTTGATTGCTAGAGAACCTCACTAGCTGATATTCCCTCACCCTGAGACCCAAAATACCACAGGGCGGCAGCAGCTTCTGCCTGCGTAACAGGCTTTTTCGGTTGAAAGAGAGTGGTATACCCAAAAACGCGACGAATAATCGATTGTTCCCCATTCTGAAAATCCGCCAAAACTGCCCGCAACGCCTTCGGATCAATCTTGCCCGCATCCTGGAATCCCCAGGTTTGCTGCACTGCATCTAGAGAGGCTTGCGGTAACCCCTGACGAATATCTAACGGGACTTTCCATAAAACAAGACTTTCCCGGGTTAGGGGTGCATCAGGGCGGAACAGAACCTCTGTAGAATTACCACTCAAAGGACTAGGAATTAACCCCGCTTCTGCTAATCCCTGAATTGCCCCAAAATCTGGGTCAGTTGGTGGTACATCTTGGAAAGCGGGTTGAGTGGTTTCTGAGGCTAAACGGATTTGTTTTCCGGGACTATTCTCATAAATTCGATTATTCGTTTCAATAAGCCAACGGGCATACTGACGGCGAGTAATAATTTTAGTGGCGGCAAATTGTGTACCACTATCCTCTGATTTATTGTTAGCGCTAGAAGAGTCAGGCGTGAGAACACCTAAGGCGGCTAAGTCTTCGACATACTGACGCAATCCAGGCGGAACGTTATCAAAATCAGTGAAGTTCTGGTCTTTACCAGATGCTGAATCAACGGATTCAGTATTCTCTATTGCTGTCTCTGAAGCTTCTGAAGCATCTGACGGTGCTGCTGCTGTCTCGGTACTGCTGCGGAGGTACTGAATCTCAAATTCTGTAATATTTGGATCTGTGTCTGTCTCAGTTGGCGTTTCTTCTGTATCGTTAATGGCAGTATCTGTAGGAATAGAAACCTTAACTTTTAAATCATTCCGGCGCACAATAAAGGAATTCATCCCGTCCTGATTCGGTGCAGAAATAACCTGCCAACTGCCGGATTCAAATGCTCTGCGGTAAAATGCTTGAATATCATTACTAGGGTCAGTGGATGACCAGATAGTACGTTGACCTTGGGCATCTGAACCAGTTAAGGGTTCAACGTTTTGTAATTGAGCATCGGGATAGCGGGGAATTACGGTAGGGAAATCCTCTGGTAATTGCGCCGAAGATGTTTGTTCATTCGTCTGACTCCCCAAAACTGAGGCATTATCCTCCAGTTTAGGGTCTACGGCTAAGGAACGTTCTAAAGATTGACCTGTGGGACTATTGGCGCAGGCGGTCAATACACCCACGAGGCAAGCAACGAAACCCGTAAATAGAATAGGACGTTTATTTAGCAGCACAGGGAACAGAACCAATAGATGTCTCTCTTCTCACGCTAGCGCACAACTTTATTCTTATGTTAATTTGTCCTTTCTGGATTTCCCTCCCATCTCACAGTAGATTCCTCTCCCGTCTCCCCTTTTTAGATCCCCCTCTTCCTATTAGATCCCCCTTCCGTTTCCCTTAAGATCCCCCTTCCGTCCCCCTTAAAAAGGGGGAAGCCAGAGGATGCTTCGCTTTTGGTTCCATGGGGGAGACCAGATGTTGCTTCGCTTTTTGTTATGCGGGGAAGCCAAAGGATGCTTCGCTTTTTTTTCATGGGACAAGCCATTAGTCGGTTTTAACCGACTTAAGCTATTAGCCAAGAACTTGAGTTCTTGGCTGATTACTACCAATGATGCAATTACAAAAATGGCAGCTAGCCTCGTGATTGGCGACGGCGTAAAGCCATACCAGCAAAAGTTAAACCAATGCCAGCAATTCCAGCCAGACCAGAAGGTTCAGGGACTGACTTAAGGTCTCCTTTGAGTGCCACACCATCATTGCCACACTCTAAGAATAAATGACTGACGAAACTATCTCCATTTCTAGGAAGCAAAGCGCGGTCAAATCTAAAGCCATACGTGTGAGAGTCATTCGCTTCAAAGTGACTAAAATCGAGTCCAGCATTACTGAGTTGAGTCCCATCTAGTAGATCAATATCGCCCAAAAATCTACCGGATTGAATCACATTGAGGATTGGAGTATTATTCTTCGTTGGCTTCTGGGCAATGGTGCTGCCATAGAGATAATCGTAGACATCGGCTTTGTCTGGCAAATCAGTACCTTGGGTATTGATTTTGTCAAACTTACTGTGGTTATAGTACTGCTTTAAACTGCCATACCCATCGTTATCTTGAGTTACGCTCATTGCCGTGACATTTTGATAAACCCCAGTACGGCTGACTTGAGAATCATTAGTTTCAGCAAAGCGAATTCCAAATAGATCACCATCATTCATCGCTGTGGTAAAATCTTTACCAGAGAAATTAAAGAACAAATCACCCAATCCAATATTGTTGTCAACCGCTCCTGTGTCTTTATTTCCTTCTAAGGGTGTGCCACCCGTTAGAGCCACAAAAATACTATCGGCTGTTTCTTTCATGGCTAATCCTTTAATGTCATACTTAGCACCACCCGATCCGTCACCGAAGGCATCAATTCCATAGTTCCAGTCGTTGTGCAATTGTCCAGCATTGGCTGGCTGACCCATCATAGAAATTAAGCTAACTACGACCGCCGCACTTCCGATAAACTTAGAAACTTTGTTGGTGTTCATAGCGTCAATTCCCATAAATCAGAATGTTTGCATTTACAATTAAAGCGAATTTAAATAAATTTCTTGTTAATTTAGCGTCTTTTTTTATGATGCTTTGTTAAAATAAATAACTTGAAGAATGCAAAAAGGCAAAAAAAACATCAGGATTTATCATGTAAAGAATTAGATAATAATACAGAATTGTTTAAGGTTCAAATAAACTCTAAATCCCAGTTAAACTAGCAAATGCCTTTGGAGAAAGACGGCACGAGAGTCTCCCTGATCGCCGTTGACGGGGTTGAGGAACGCGATCGCCTGAACACAACCCGAATCAGTCACCCCATCGCTCAAAGAGCTAGAGAGCGTGTTATCTTGGCTGAAAGGCAAACGTTTTGTGGCGCAAGCAAGAAAAGTGACAGCCAGCGATTCTCAGTGCCAACGTGTATGACTTTAAACAAAACGGTAAAAAATTAGTCTGCCAAGGGAGGGACTTCAATACCTGTGGACAAACCGAATCAGTCAACGGTAGCCAAACAATCGACCCCATCTATATCACCGCGATCGAAGTTCTGGCAACAAGTCCGAGAAAATCTACAAATTATTGCGATCGCACTTGCCCTAGCGCTGTTGATTCGAGTCTTTATTGCCGAACCGCGCTACATTCCCTCAAACTCGATGATACCGACATTGAGCATCGGCGATCGCGTGGTCGTAGAAAAAATTTCCTACCACTTCAAACCCCCAGTCAGTGGGGACATCATTGTCTTTGATCCACCACCTCAACTGCAAATGCAGGGGTTTACCAAAGACCAAGCCTTTATTAAACGGATCATTGCTACACCGGGTCAAATCGTCCAAATTCAAGATGGCAAAGTCTATATTAATGGGGAACCGCTAGACGAAGTTTACATTGCCGAACCCCCAAACTATCAGATGGCACCCGTGCGCGTTCCGGAAGGTCAGTTATTTGTCATGGGAGATAATCGCAACAACAGCAACGACTCTCACGTTTGGGGATTCTTGCCTCAACCTAATATTATTGGTCACGCTTGTTTCCGCTTCTGGCCCCCCAGCCGATTTGGTTTAGTTTGATGTCTGTAACTACAGTTGGATCAAATGGCTCAGAAAATAGATGACAATCGAAATCTACGTCAGCACAGATATTGAATCCGATGGTCCCATTCCCGGACCTCACTCTATGCTCAGCATTGCCTCGGCAGCTTACAGCGCAGACAAACAATTGATCGCAACCTTTACAGCCAACCTGGAAACCTTGCCAGGGGCAAAAGGTCATCCCAAAACCATGAAATGGTGGTCACAACAACCAACTGCTTGGGAAGCCAGCCGAGTTAACCCACAACCCCCCGAACAGGTGATGCAGAACTATCACGCTTGGCTAGAAGCATTACCGGGTGAACCGATCTTTGTTGGCTATCCTGCTGGCTTCGACTTTATGTTTGTCTACTGGTATTTGATTAAGTTTGTCGGCGATAGTCCTTTTAACCATTCGGCACTCGACATCCGATCCTATGCGATGGCATTCCTCAAACAAGATTATCGTGAGTCAGGGAAGAAAAACCTACCCCCTGAGTGGTTGGAGGAAATGCCCCTGACCCACGTTGCTCTCGATGATGCAATACAACAGGGAAAATTATTTTGCAATCTTCTGCAAAACAACTTACAACGATAGGCGGTCGTTCCAATTAAGCGTGGAGACCGTCAATGTAAGATTTAATTGTCGGTAATGCCATCATCTTTTCGTAGAAGAAATTATTGACAATTTGCATCACCTCTGCTCGTGCTGCCTCAACTTGGGGACTAAGTGGAACACCTTCTTGCTGACGACTAATGCAGCGGGATAAACGCAGGAGATGACGGGTAATTTCTAATTCCTCTTCCCCTTCCAAAACCTTAATCACTGACAGAATCAGTTCATCCGTTTGATCAAGAATATGATCAATATCAAACACCGCACCTTGGTCGATGGCATCTTTCACCGTTCGCACCAAGGCGTGAACTTGATACAGTAATGCGGCAGGTTCATCAAACAGTTCACGTAGGAAGGCAGCTTCCTCATATTGCCCATTCAGGCGGAAGATGTTGTATAGCCGTTTAGCCGCTTTGCCATAGTTGGGATTATCCGGCTTAAAATATTTTTTAACTTCTTTTTCCAACTGCGTCACATAATCATCCATGACATCAGTCGAAACCTGCTTCACCAGTTTAGAAAAGATGGGGGCAGATTCAGCATCGAGGTAAATCTCTTGGAAATAGCCGTCCAGATAGCCGTCTAAGGGCGTGATTGTACCATCGGGAGCTTCCCAGGTGACATCCAACATATTGCTGGCGTTAGCCAATTGACGGCGCACCGGATCAGCAATCACCCAGTCCAGCTTACACCAACCGGGATCATCGGCGACCGAATCCCAAGTGATGGTCATCGGATTTCCGTGCAAATCGCTGACTTCAATTTGCCCAGCGACAACGTCATCCGGTGACCAGGAGATAGGTGATCCTTTGTGATAGGAATGTTCATCGCGGATCACATCTTGGGGATAGCTACCAAATTTCAGTTCAACTAATTGAAAATTATCACCCGAACGGCTGTTGATGGTTTTCTCACGCATAATTCGGGAGAGAATCTGGCAGGCTTCCGCCCGGGTTGGGGCAATGATATTCACCCGCTCAAAGTAGTCACAGTCCCCTGGGTGAGTTTGAACCTTAGATTGAGCCGCTGAACCTGAGAGCGCTAATGCTGTTTCGACAACACCAGGAATATCGTCAAATTCTACAATTCTGCCGATGGTGCGAAAACGTTCTAGATCTTTGGGGTCAAAATCTAACATACTGACCTTGTGACCGAAAACCCCCGTATCGTGATCAACGGTAATATCACTGTCTCCTGTGGCTTCGGTGATGGAGTTCATCCATCGTTCCAATTCTTGTTCATTGAGTTCAACCCCTAATCGACGGGCAGATTCAATCACGCGGTTGCGTGCCTCTGCCCTTTGATCTGGTGTTGTAGTCATGTCGGATCTCCTCAAGATAAATAATTGATCAAGGATTTGATGAATTAAGAAACATCAAGGTTTCATTATTTTGTCATAGTTTCAACCCTATGTCTCACAGGTTTGGCAATCTTAGTTCCTAAAACCTTGACATAGATTTGGTTTCGAGCATTTGTGACTGAGCTATAATCTTGACAAAGTGTCATTTGTCACACTCGCGCAAGCGAGAAGCAAGCTACGTCTTATGTAAGGGTTTAAGGGCTATTTAGATAACGGGTGGAGTGTTGAGTTGATTTTTACCAACCGACTTAATACCTAAAACCGTCTCGACGAAACCCTGTTTTTATTGCTTAATATGAAAAAACTCTTTTTTATCGCCCTACTTCCTCCTCAAACTATTCAAGACTCGATCATGGAGATCAAGCAACATTGTGCTGATGTTTATGAGAGTAAAGCTGCCCTCAAATCTCCACCCCATATTACACTGCAATCCCCTTTTAAATGGGAAGTCGATGCTGTACCTATTCTCGAAGAATCCCTGAAAAGTTTTGCTCAAACCCGAAAACCCGTTTCCATAACCCTTCAAGGGTTTGGGGCGTTTAAACCTCGTGTTATTTACGTCAACGTTCTGAAAACGCCAGAACTGATCGCGATTCAACAGGATTTAATGGCATATCTAGAAGACTCTTTAGGTATCGTTGATGAGCGTTCTAAAAATCGCTCCTTTTCTCCTCATGTCACCATTGCTTTTCGTGATTTGAAGCGACAGAATTTCCGCAAGGCGTGGACTGAATTTGAGAATCAACCGTTAGACTTTGAGTTCATGGCATCTCATCTCACCTTGTTACTTCACGATGGTCGGCGATGGAATGTGAATGTAGAGTTTCCTTTTTTAACGGGGTAGAGACAATGTGGTATTTAGAACTGTAGGGGCGCACCGACGTGCATTGGTATCAAGGCTTGCGTCCCCACATAAGGATCTCATCCAACTATCAACCCCTCAATGTCATAATATAGCGCTACGCGCTGGGCAATGGGCAATGGGCAATAGGCAATAGTGAAGAAAAACGCTTACCTTACAAGGGATTGAGCGATTTGATGTTTTCTTGATATGTCCTAACCTTAGTGCGTAGTGCTATATAAGATAAAATGACATATAGCATCCTGTAGGCATAACAGCATGGTAGAACTTTGGGCAGCGCTGGGCGTTTCCATCCTCAACGATTTAGTCCTAAAGGAGATCCTTCTGAAACTGGGGAAGGAAGCGCTGGAAGACTATGTAAAAGATTTTTTCAAAGACAGCATTAAATCCGGGGTACAATCTGCCCAACCCGATGTCCTGAAAAAAGCGCTGGGTGAGGCTTTACAGCAATTCCTGAAACTCATCGAAGATGAATTACTCTTATATTTAACCGAAGCCGAAGTCCGAGACAACTATCAAATGGCAATTGGGCGGTTTATCAAAGACGATGACGTTAAACCCCTGTTAGGAAAAGCCTTTGAAAAAGATTGTCGAGTCATAGACGCTAATCAATTAAGGGTAATCTGGGTACAGCGCTATTCTCCCGATATGCCTGCTGGGTTTAACTGGGAGGAGATTACCAAGCCCTATCTCAAAGAAGTTAAACGCATTGTCCGCAATTCGCCAGAGTTAAAAAGGATTTTAGAGTTAGAGATTCTAGAATTAATTGAACAACAGGTTCGAGAAAATGCCAGAATTAATCCCGATTTTAATATATTCAAATATCAAGAAGGATTACGGGAACGCTACAGTCATTTAAACTTATCCAGTTTAGATACAACAGGTTGCGCCTATAATGAACTGAAACTCGGACAAGTCTTCATTCCGCAGAATGTGCGACAAGTTCATCAGGTATTACCCCAAGTCTATGAACTGCCCAAAGAACATCAACGGCGACTGCGAGAGAGTCATCAACTTGACGGGGATGTGTCTCTGGAAGACTTAACCGAATATAAACAGGTTTATTCTCAACAGCCAATTCGTCCGATTGGGGAAATTATTAAAGATAAAGATCGACCCGAACGTCTGTAGGGGCGGGTTTTACCGATAACATGCCTTCAAAAATGGATAACTTCTGTAAACCCGCCCTGTTTCTGGAGTTATAGCAGTCGCCAGGGTCATTAGGACATCAGATGAATGCCGCTTATTGTGTCGATGCACGTTTAGTGTCCTAACCGTTGTGGCGGTTGCTATATCAATTTTTGTAAGTGGATCGCCCCTACAGGAGAACTAAAAACGGGTTAATGCGATTAGGAGAAAAACACTTGGATGAAGCAATGATTCAACCCCTAACGGATATTGGTGAAGTAACCACGCGCATTCTACAATTTAACGGTGAAGACCGCATTTTAGAACGGCAAAATTTGATTGAAGTTAGTCGATATCCTTCGACAGCAGCCCAACAACGGATGACGAAGCCCTAACATCCGCCTGAAGCCCGGAGTTCAAACTCCGGGCTAAGAACTCAAGTCCACTAAAGTGGACTAAAAGCTATATTCAGTCAGCTTTAGCTGACTTGAGCTTTAGGTTCCTTGGGTTTAAACCCAAGGAACCTAGAAATCAAGCCTTTTAAGGCACTAAAGTGCCTACTACGAACAATTACTGTACCACATCCCGCATATACCGATTCCACAATTGTGCAGCTTGGGCGCTACTTCCTCGCGTCGGTGAGTTGTCATCATTGCCTAACCAAATCCCAGTAACTAACTGACGACTGGGTATAAAGCCAATAAACCATAAATCCACATACCGATCCGTAGTTCCGGTTTTCCCGGCTTCTCCAAATCCGATCGCGGCTGAACCGCCTGTGCCATTGCTCACAACCCCCCGTAACATTGTGGTCATCGTCTGAGCAACCGCCGGGGCTACAGCTTGAACCCCCCCTTCCCCATTTTCCTCAAACTCGTAGATCACCCGACAGGTTTTCGGATCATTCTCATCAACACAATCTCCACTATCGAGAATCCGTTGAATTCCATGGGGACGATTCCACACCCCATTATTCGCGATCGCACTATACGACCCCGTTATCTCTAACACATTCACTTCATTTTGTCCAATTGCCAAGCGGGGAACCGGATCAAGCTTCGAGCGAATCCCTAATCGTCGCGCTGTTTCAATCACATTCCCTAATCCGACATCCATTGCCACCCGCACCGCAATCACGTTTTCTGATTGCGCTAAACCCGTGTACATATTCACCGAACCCCCGGAACGTTCACACCCACGTAAACCATAAGCTGGGGCGCAGGAATAGGTTTTTCCCGGTGGAATTCCTTGGTCTAAGGCGGCGGCGTATTCAAACAGTTTAAACGTTGAACCGGGTTGTCGTTGGGCTTGAGTTGCCCGATTAAACTGACTTTCTTGGTAATCGACACCTCCCACCATCGCCCGAATCGAGCTATCTGTGGTATTTAGGGTGACTATCGCCCCTTGAGAAAAGCGTAATTGGCTTCCCGTGGTATTGACAAAATTCCGCAGTTCTGATTTCGCTTTCGCCTGAGTCTGCAAATCGAGACTGGTTTCGACAATAAAGTTTCCTTCTTGCGCCAACTCCGTACCCAGCAGATCCCGCAGTTCCTCAAACACGTAATTATAGAAATAGGGAGCTTTGGTGCTATTCAGGAATTCCCGGGCTTTCGGACTCACCTCAATGCGCGATCGCCTTGCTCGTTTAGCTTCCTCATCACTAATCATCCCCATTGCCCGCATCCGGTTAATCACCCGATTTCGCAACGCCAAGGCGGTATCATAATCCTGCACTGGATTGTAACTATTCGGTGCGGGCAAAATCGCCACCAAAGTCGCAGCTTCGGAAAGGGTTAACTCTTGTGCCGATTTATCAAAATAAAATTGGGCAGCATCTTCAAACCCATAAGCTTCTACCCCTAGATAGATGCGGTTTAAATATGTCCTTAAAATCTCATCTTTACTGTAAAATGTCTCCAGTTTCAGTGCCACAATCGCTTCCCGCAGTTTACGGGCAGCACTATTATCTCGCCCGACATATTCAGTAAACAAACTGCGAGCCACCTGTTGACTAATCGTACTTGCCCCTTCTTTAATTCCACCCCCACGAATATTCCGGACTAATGCCCGCAAAATTCCATAGGGATCGACACCAAAATGCCAATAATAACGGCTATCTTCTGAAGCGACTAAAGCTTTGGGTAGATAAGGAGAAAAATCCGATAACCGTTTCAGTTCTCGGTGAACCTCAGTACGCGGTTGACGCAAAGGAACCTGGTCACGAGAATAGACGACAACGGGTCCCTGAACCCCAACGGGTAGGGGGCGCACCGGGACTTTCAACCATTCAATGCCAATAATTAAAGCAATTAACGCCGTTAATCCACCCACCCCATAGAGACTGTAACGAATAGCGAGAATATACCAAGGTGGCGGATCAACATATTGCAGCTTCACCGAGGCGGCTAATTCTGGTGGACCGATGGTGAGAATATCCCCATGACGCAAAGCTAAGGATGGCAGGCGGCGTTTACCTCGATAAATACCATTGGTGGAGTTTTCATCTTTAATAATAAAGGTTCTGCCCGATCGCCCATAGCGTTCCAAGGACAAATGAACCTGACTCACCACTGGGTTTCGCACCACAATATCGCAGGATTTAGAACTGCGTCCCAGCAAATAGCGATCGCCTAATAGGGGGTAGACTTCCGCCTTATCCGCACCCGCATCTTGCACCCACAGTTCTGGAACTTTGGCATTCGGCTTCAGCGCTAGGGCTTCAAAGTTAACTCTAGCTTGAATCGTCTGAACTGCCTGAGTCAACTGACCCAGAATAGTTTTCGGCGGTTGGGGAGGTTTGGGAGAATTCATATCCTAGTGGATGGTATTAAATCAGGTATCTTTTTCCTGGTGCGAGCGTTCATGGTTCATTGTTCATGGTTCATCGCGTTGTTCGGGAGAGTTAAACCTATCCGTTGCCTGAGAACTTCTACATTACAATTTAGCGTGTCTGAGGAAGGATGGAGTGGGGGAGCTGGGGGAGCTGGGGAAGCTGGGGGAGCTGGGGAAGCAGGGGTTGTAGAGACTCCTCTGATGAAACGTCTGTTGTAGGGGCGGGTTTTACCACTAACGTTTTGTGTTCACCCGGATATAATTAAACCCGCCCCAACCTAACCGTTCAATGATCACAAATGACATAAGGCGAATGACGAATGACCAATCCTAACGCGGTCGCTGGATGAGCTTTTCCAGAATTCGCCGCTTGGCTTTGGGGTCAATGCCAATTAACCGCACATATTCATTATTATGCTCCGCAAGGCGTTCGGCTAACGTCAAAATCACCTCTGATGCTTCGTTTCCTTGGAATGTGCCGCCGCTTTTCCAGGCATTGGTGCGAAAACGCCGTTCATTGGCATACTCTAAACTAAGACGATAGCCTTGGGCTAAGAGTTCGCGGATCTGCTGCTGGATATCTAAATCTATGGACGCGATCAGTTCTAACGGCTGATGTGTCTTAAGGTTAACTCTACTCTCAGTAGTGGCTTGATTGGCTGATCCTTGATTAAGGGTATGGGGTTCTTTGGCTAAACCGTTTCCCTGTCTCTGTGTCTGGGGAGTATATTGACCTGTGATTTGTTGTGCTGGCGGTAACTCAATCGCAGGACTTTCGCGCAGTGCCTTATTATATTCTCGAACTAATCCTGTCTGTTCAACTTGTCTTTGTTCGCCAATCATCACCTGACCGAATTCGATTAAGTGAGATAGTTCAAAATTCGGCTTTTCAAATTCCGGCGGTGCTTCGGTACTGCGAACGACGCGAAAGGAAACTTGATCGAGTCCGACATCATGGATAAAGTGGAGAATCTGTTGATCATAAATCCGCGATCGCAAGGCGCTGAAAAAGTCAATGGCTTGATTGGGAAACTGATCCACCAGTTGTTCGATGTCTCGTCGCGATAGTCCATCAGCCGCGAAAATCCCGCCAACAATGCCAATGCGTTCCTCTCGACTGGGTTCCCAGTAATATTTTTCCATACGACCTTCTCGAATTAACGGCGCATAGAGGGTGGAGAAGTCGTTTCCGGTGACAATAATCGGGACGCGATGCAGGGGATTGGCGTCATAACTCCCAGGGAGTTGCACATCGGTGGGATGATCGGCAATATTCATTAATGTGGCGCTGACGAGTTGAGTATTGACCGTGTATTGAGTCGTGCTGTCAAAACGTCCAACCCCTGCATCCAAGTCATTAATCATTAAAGCGCACATTTTCCCCTGCACCTTAATCATTTCGGCGGCTTCTCGATAACGCAAGCGAATCAGACGCGCCGGATCACCTGCATCCGGACTTTCCAGTTCACCACCAGAGATATGGATGATACCAATCCCCATTTGTTCAAAGACTAACTCGCATTGGAAGGATTTGCCTTCTCCTTTGCGTCCATGAATGCCCAGAATCAGAGGAACCCGTACCCCTTCTAACTCTAGATAGTTTTTGGTAATGTGAACCGCCAGTTTATCCCGGAAGCTGGGCGCGATGTAGTAGGTCATAAATTGAGAGGTCATTGTGCTCGGTAGTCTTTGATATTACCGAATTTTGAGGGTTAGGGGTGATCAAAGGCGGGTAAGTAGGAGGCTTCCCCCTCCCTCACAAGGGTAGGTTTTTTAAGATTGGGGTGAAGGTGAGACAAGGAAGGAAAGTAGACCAGTAGACAAGGAAGCTTTTTCACGAAAAACAGGGCGTTTCGGCTTTTTACAGTTAGCTTGACAGAACAAAATTCTGTACGG
>NZ_JAVKEA010000224.1:0-16009 GCF_040221695.1 Coleofasciculus sp. E2-BRE-01
CAGGGAACAGGGAACAGGGAACAGGGAACAGGGAACAGGGAACAGGGAACAGGGAACAGGGAACAGGGAACAGGGAACAGGGAACAGGGAACAGGGAACAGGGAACAGGGAACAGGGAACAGGGAACAGGGAACAGAAAAAAATGTCCTAACCTGTCTTGGTACTGCTATAAAGGTGGATTTGGGATGAATATTTGATATGAATTAATACTGCTCAATCCAATTGACTAAATCCGTCATATCGGTAAAATCTAATAAAGCCTCACTTAATTCATCAAAAGCTGTCGCCGATAAACCATTAATTCGGGATTGCACATCCGGAGTAATTTCACCAATTCGGCGAATCAATAAACGGTTAATCATAGCTAACTTTTCCTGCATTCTTCCCCGTTGTACTCCTTCCTGTAAACTCTGTTCCACTCGCTCAACTCCCCAAGGTAAAAGAGTTCCTGATTCGTCCCACCACCGTAACCAATAGCAGGTTATTTCCGCCTTAGTTCCGTACCAAACTCCCAAATATAAACCCATTGTGGCAATCCAGTAGCGTCCATTGGCATCGGGTTGTCGCAGTTCATAATGTCCGGCTACTAAATCATGGACTTCTAATGTGCCATCATTGGGGTTAAAAATAACATAAATTGGGACTTGCAAAATCCGCTCATAAAAATACCATTTTCCATAGGGATAAGTCGATTTCGCTGAGTATTCTCCCTGTTCAGTCTCAGAAATAAACTCCATAACAATGGCTGGAATATCTCCCTCTGCATGAGGGGTATAACTGCGACGAGTAACTTCTGGCGCGATAGGTAACACATTGGGAACATAAAACCAGTCTGGTGCTTTGACCACTATTTTTCCGTCCACTGTGGCACAGATAGCAAAATTGGAGGCGAATAGCATGGAGGCGGTGATAAAGCCAGCGATTTCTAGAATCTCTCGCAGTGCTGATGCGAGTAAGGGATGATAAATATTCTCCACAGGTTCATCGGGTAATTGAAAATCATCAGGCAACTTTTTCCATTCAACCGTATAGGATACCTTGGGTAGTGCGAGTTGAGATTGAATCATATCACTAATCGTTCTTGTCATATTTCGTTACAAAGCGGTAGACTAGGGTGCAACAGCTACTATTCCACCGATTATGCTTCAGGCATTATTATTTGATTTAGACGGCACCTTAGCGGATACTGACCCTATCCATTTTCAGACGTGGCAAGATATCTTGCGCGAGTATGGCTTAGAGTTTGATCACGCCTTCTACCAAACTCATTTTAGCGGTCGTCTCAATGCGGCGATTGTCAAGGATTTATTACCTCATCTGTCTCTAGAAGCAGGAAAAGAGTTAGGGGATTATAAAGAAGCAGAATATCGGAGACGTGCCGCCAAACAATTGAAACCGTTAGGCGGATTGCTAGACGTGTTAGATTGGGCAAATCAAAAGCAACTGAAGCAGGCGGTGGTGACAAATGCACCGAAAGATAATGCCCAATTCATGTTGCAAGTTCTCGGTTTAGACAAGCACTTTACCACCGTTGTTTTAGCGGAGGAACTGGACAAGGGTAAACCTGATCCCATGCCTTATCAGGTAGGGTTAGAATTATTGGGTGTATCTCCGGTTTCAGCCGTGGCGTTTGAAGATTCCTTAACTGGCGTTCGTTCCGCCGTCGGTGCGGGACTTTTAACGATTGGTGTGGCGACGACGCATGAACCACAGGCGTTAATTGCGGCGGGGGCGGAGTTGGTGGTTAATGATTTGACTGACCCCAAGCTGGAAGATTTATTGCATTGTTTTGGGCGGGAGATGAACACTATCGCATTGTGATAGACGAGATAGTGATTGTCTGATAACTTGAGTTAACTTATGATACGTCAAACACAAGGAGCCGGCTTTAAACTTGCCGCCACTGCGATTATCTGGGGATTTGCCACGGGAATGCTAGGGATTTGCATTCCATTAGTTTCGATGACTGACAGTGGTGTTATTTTACCATTAGCGGTGATTATAGGAGCCAGTTTCACTACTACCGTAGTTTGGTTATCGTTCAATCGAGTATATAGAAACACAGTGGAGTTGAGCAACAATATTGAGTCGTTAAAGGAACAGGAAGCGACTTTAGAAACTATTGATAACAAGGAAAAGTTTGATGACCAGAATAGGATAAAGCTACTGGAACCGAGAGACAATAGTTAGAAAATAATTACCTGCCAACGGATCATGGACTGGATGACTTTACTGGAATCGCAACAAATTGATTTTATTCAACGGCTGAAATCTCAACGGCTGAAATCTGGACATCTGCTGCATTGTGATATAGAAGGACAGCACAGCGAGTTAACGGTTATCTCCGGTGAGAGACTGACACAGCTAAGAAAGTTTTGTTGCTATATGGCGGAAAAGTATAAACGTAATTCTCCTGTTCAGCAGGTTTTTCTTAACAACTTGAAGGGTAAACTGGCTGAAGAAGTTGTTAAATATCGTATTGTAGACCTGGTTAATGAAGTTGATTATGAAAAACGATTTGGTGGTGATGGTAAAGTTGATTTTACTTTGACTTCTAGTCCAGATATCGGCATTCAGGTTAAATTAAGGCAAGGTGATGTCAATAGAGTTCGATGGTCAATTAGTTCAGAAGAAATAGAAAAAAATGCTGTTTTGGTTTGTGTTTTGATACAAGAAGAGGTCAGCGAAGCCCAAAGGGAGTATAACCTAATTCTTGCTGGTTTCATGCCAACAGATAATCTTAAAATCAATAATCATAAACCGATTAAGTTAGGGATAAAAAACTTGCTTTATACGGGAGGATTGCGAAGTTATTTGGAGCAATTACAAATTTTGGGTTCAGATGTTATTACTATTAACCGATTAAAAACTCAAGTTTGGAAATGTTTGCCAACTCTAATTGGGCATAGGAATAAAGTATGTTGTGTAAGTTTTAGTCCGGACAATCAAACCGTTGCTACTGGTGGGGAAAAGACCAGTAAAATTTGGGACATCAAGTCGCATAAAATTCGCTACGAGTTTAAGCGTCCTATAAATAATGGACGTGAGACGGATATTTATTCTATTGCTTTCAGTCCTACTGGAAAAAGCATTTTTATCGGTGGTTGGGCTTCTTATAAGCAAACTAACGCCATTCAATTTTTTCAACTAGAAAAGCAAGAACTACATGATTTGTTTGTTGAACATAAAGGCGACGTTTATTCAGTCGTTATTAGTACAAAATGCATACTTGCTAGTGGTGGTCAGGACTGCACAGTTAAAGTTTATGATCTAAGAAAAAAAGAATTGATACATAACTTAAAAAAGCATACTAAGGCAGTAAACTCTATCGCTATTAGTTCAGATAGTAAAACTATTGCTAGCGGTAGTTATGACAAAACCATCAAAATTTGGGATATAAATACTGGGGAACTAATTCGTAGTCTATCTGGGCATTCTAATCCTGTCGAATCAGTAGCTATTAGCTCAGATGATTACATTCTAGTAAGTAGTAGTTGTGAATCAGTCAAGATTTGGGATTTGAAGACTGGGCAGCTACTACACACACTCGATGAAAACTCCAGTATGGTTAGATGTATTGCCATTAGTCCAGACGGAAAAATTGTTGCCAGCGCGGGCGAAGACAATACTATAAAACTGTGGTATACGAAAACCGGAGAACTACTTGATACCCTGACTGGACATTCAGATCAAGAGGGAATTTACTCAATTGCGTTCAGTCCAAACGGTCAGATGTTAGCTAGTGGTAATGGTGATGGCACAGTAGAAATTTGGCAGCGAGGTTGAACAATTCTCACGGGAAATCCTTTCATGACTACATTCCCACCAGAAAAGCTGAAATAATATAATTTTAATCTCTTCAGAGTACGATAAGCGGCATAATGATGACTCAGGGGAGTATCTGTATGCCAGAATCTAAAGCGCCACCCTCGCTGAAACGAGAATTGGATCTCCGGGGTGCTATCTTAGTCGGACTGGGTTCGATGGTGGGAACCGGGGTATTTGTCAGTATTGGTATCGCTGCCGGAGTCGCTGGAACATCGGTAATCTTAGCTGTTGCGATCGCAGCCTTACTCGCCGCCTGTAATGGGTTGAGTAGCGCCCAACTTGCGGCAAATCATTCGGTTAGTGGGGGAACTTATGAATATGGGTATCGCTATCTTACGCCGTGGCTGGGCTTTACGGCGGGTTGGATGTTCCTCTTGGCGAAAACAGCATCAGCGGCGACGGCGGCTTTGGGCTTTGCGGGTTATTTGTTAAATGCGTTGCGTCTGGATGCGACTCAATGGTTAGTTCCCATGGCGCTGGTTACAGTAGTTATTTTGACGCTAATTGTCTTAGGGGGAATTCGCCGTTCTAACCTAACTAACCTAATTATCGTTTCCGTTACCCTACTCTCGCTGATGATCTTTATCATCACGGGTTTACCTCACATTACCCCTGAGAATTTTACCCCCTTTTTCCCCACCGACACCTCAGATAAAAGTGCGATCGCGTCTTTGCTTCATGGTAGTGCTTTAATGTTTGTCGCTTATACTGGCTATGGTCGGATTGCCACATTGGGAGAAGAGGTGCATCACCCGCGACGCACTATCCCGATCGCGATTATTTTGACGATGATTGTCACCATGATCCTATATATGGCAATCGCCGCCGTGGGTGTGGGTTCTGTGGGTGTGGATACCCTTAGCGCCGCCACCCAATCAAACGCCGCCCCTCTGGAAGTCGCTTCTCGTCAATTTGGGATTCCCCTTGTTCCCCCATTCCTCGCCCTGGGTGCAATGACGGCGATGGTAGGCGTATTGCTAAACCTGATATTGGGATTATCTCGCGTACTATTTGCTATGGGGCGTCGTCGGGATATGCCCAGAATTGTAGCGCGTCTGAATGCTGCGGGAACCACACCCTATATATCAGTGATTTGTATTGGAGTTGCGATCGCGGCGTTGGTTCTGATTGGTAATGTCAAAATAACTTGGTCATTTAGCGCGTTTACCGTTTTGGTTTATTATGCCCTTACCAACCTGTCTGCCCTACGGCTATCTACCCAAGAACGACTGTATCCCAAATGGATCGCTGGGGTAGGATTAGCCGGGTGTCTCGTCTTAGCCTTTTGGGTGGAACCACAAATTTGGTTGATTGGTCTGGGATTAATTGTAGCCGGATTAGTCTGGAAAACGATAGTATTGCCATTGGCTTTAGGTTCACGAAATCACTAATTCAGTGCAGCGATGATCGGCGATAAGGTGTCAGTAGGTGAAAAGGGGAAACGATTGTCCGGAGTCACAAAGAGACGCCGCAGACGAATCCGGAAAAAATCATCAGCCAACGGCTGTTTGGTTGCATTAGGTACGATCGCCGCATTAATCGCCACAGGTGCGATCGTTACTGGGGGGATATGGTTAGGGATTCGCCTAATGATTGATCCCAATGCGGCGATCTGGCTGAATCGCATTTTACCCGGATGGACACGTATTCCTATCGCTGATGCTTCACCGCCTCAAACCCTGGCAACCATACGCGACGAGTTGCGCCAAAATGAGTTAATCGCGGGAGAACTTGTATCCCTGAATACAGGACAACCCTATCGAGAAACCCCTATTCTATTACCCATCTTAAAATCTAAGCCGAACTGTCAAATCAATTGCCAAAAAATTGTTGAACTGAGACTCTATCAACCCATCGAATTTCAGCAAGCCGAACTCGCTTACCAATTGGTCACTCAGCTTGCGATCAATGAACCGGAAGAATATTTTGTCCTCTCCTCCACCGACGCGATTACTGGGAGTGCATCTCGTTCCTTAGCTTTTACTCGATTTAACCGTTTAGAAAATCAGGCACCCGCCACAGGATTTTGGTTTAACCTCTGGGGAGTTCGTCTCACCGATGAATCCCCGAAAACTTATGGACAAATCCTCCATTACAACCCCGAACAAATGCACCTGAGTGTTATGCTGGACTGGCAAAGTCCCACCGATAAACCCCCCTATTGGCAACAAGTCACTGGGGAATCCACCCCAGAATTAGTGCTTGATCAAACAGTAGGATTAGAACCGAAATTCCAGGTATACCAGGTTCAACCCCGCCAGTTTCTCCTCAATCCAATTCAATTAACCGAAATTTCACTAAATACCCGGGCTGATGATAGTCCCACCTATCGTAATTCCTTAATGTTAGCCCGGAATGGGTTATGGTCGTGGGCATATCGACGATTGCAACAAGAACAGAAAAACACGGAGTCGGCGACAGTCCAAGCACAACTAGACGTGATTCGACTTCATGCCCAATTTACTGAAGCCCAAGCCAACCAAACTTGGGCAAGTCAAGGACAACAAGTTCTCGCCTATCTGATTGATGGACGCTGGACAGATGGCTTACAGGTATTTCAAACCGCCGCCGTTAATGGTTCCGCCCAAGACATTGCTAATTTACTCAAAACGGATACAGAGAGATTATGGCGACGGGTAGAAGCTGCCCTCAATATTAGTCCTAATGATCGCACCGTAAAAACTTGGGGGGCTTTAATTCTCGCCGCCCAAGAAGGGCGGGCGGAAGCCGTCTCTTGGTTGCAGCAACTTCCACCCTCTGAATCAGAATCCGATCAGCCTCAACCTAACAATAATGCCCAAATTTATGCCTACTTGGATTATCTGGATACTGCATTAGCAGAGGTTCCAGCCATCATCCCTCATTTAAGTCAAATTGTCGGGACAGCACAATTGGTAGAAACTGTCAAGCCTGAAGAGTGGCGACAACCGGAAGTGGGAAATAGTGCAGCAACATTTCCCGTCACTTTAACCGCCCCAGCTTCAGGATTCCAAAAAGCCCCCCAAGAGGTTTGGTATCAGGTAGAAGTCGCCGCCTTTAATGATGGTCAACGCTGGCGTCAAACACCATTTACCAATTTACAATTGTCCACAGTTGGTGCAACTCAGCGTCTTTGGCAATATATGGGTTTAGACACTGATCCATACCTGCAAATCGCCGTCTGGTCAGCGGAGGGACGCCAGGAGACAATCGTCGCGACGGTTCAAGGGGTGTCCTATCAAGAGGGTGTAATCAAGCTTTTAGCCACCGGACAAGCCTTACCCAATAGAGAAAATAGTCGTCCTATGGCATATTCTCAAACCGCGCTGCGCTGGCTAGAACCGGGTTCAATTAGCTTATCGGATTTAAACCAACTGCAACCGCAATGGGTCGCGGCAATATTACCAACACTGTGGCAGGAATTGGTTAAAAGTGGCAAGCGATCGCCTGAAGTCGAACCCACGATGGCGATGATGCTGCAAGAGATTGGACATTGGTTAGTACAGCCTCTGGATTTGACTGGGAATGATGAACCGGAAGCCGTTTTAACCCTGTATGAGGATCTATCGAGTACCAATCAAACCCTAAATATCAAACGCCCAGACACGAACACGCAGGAGTATAAACCCCGGACATTAATATTTTCGGAGAAGGGGGCGTTACTCTACAGTGAATTTTCCACCCATGGGAATACATCACTGACTGCGATCGCGGATTTGGGGGATGGCGGAACGGCGGCGTTAGTTTTGGCGGGTGAGAATAAGTATAGGCTTAAGCGTTGGTCAGATCAGCGTAAACGTTTTGAGTAAAGGCAGATTGATCACCTTTAGGACTGACGCAAAGGCTCTATATGTAGGGTGTGTTAGCGTAGCGTAACGCACCTTTGCCCCTTGGCACAATAAAACATAACTAAGATTATTACCCCTCTATGACGACCACCGTACAAACCGCCAATCATCAAGAGTTAGTCGGCTTGATCTGGAGTATCGCCGATAAGCTTCGAGGTCCCTACCGCCCTCCTCAATATCGTCAGGTGATGTTACCGATGATTGTGCTGCGTCGTCTTGATTCTGTCCTAGAACCCACTAAGGAAGCCGTTCTAGCCGCCAAGACTAAGTATGAGAAAGTCTTGACGGGGGAGGCGTTTGAGAAGGCGATCGCGAAAGTTGCGATCGGGGAGAATCGCAAACAGCCTTTATATAACCTCAGCGAGTTTACCTTTAAGAAGCTTTTGGGGGACTCGGAAGGATTAGCCGATAACCTCCGCGCCTATATTAATGGCTTTTCTCCCCTGGCGCGGGACATCTTCGATAAGTTTGACTTTGATAAGCAGATTCAGAAACTCGATGAAGCCAATCGCCTCTATGAAGTGATGCAGGCGATCGCGAGTCCGGATGTAGATTTGTCTCCGGCGCATCTGTCGAACTTGCAAATGGGGTATTTGTTCGAGGAATTGGTGAGGAAGTTTAACGAACAAGCTAACGAAGAAGCCGGAGACCATTTTACCCCCCGTGAAGTGATTCGCCTGATGGTGAATTTGGTTTTCTGTGAGGAAGAGGTTGTCTTTAAAAAAGGGATTTACCGTACCGTGTATGACCCCACGGCGGGAACCGGCGGAATGCTTTCGGTAGCCGAGGAATATATTAAACGGCAAAACCCGGACGCAAATTTGGCATTATTTGGGCAAGAATATAACCCCGAATCCTACGCCATTTGCTGTTCTGACCTGCTGATTAAAGATGAACCGATTAACAATCTGGTTTATGGGGACACATTAGGACTCAAAGACGCCAAGCAAAAGAGTAATAACTTTGTCCCCCACGATGGTCATAGTGATAAACAGTTTCACTATATGTTTGCTAATCCTCCCTTTGGGGTGGAGTGGAAACCAGAGAAAGATTTCATCGAGTCTGAATATCAAACCCTGGGGTTTAAGGGTCACTTTGGCGCAGGTTTACCCCGGATTAATGATGGGTCGCTGTTGTTTCTCCAGCACATGATTTCTAAGATGTACCCTGCACCGGAGGCGAAGGGAGATGGGTCACGCATTGCTATTGTGTTTAATGGTTCACCTTTATTTACTGGGGATGCACGGCTGAATTTCCAAGTCAGTGAGGAACGCTTGGCGCGATTGTGGGAACAAACAGCATTTCAGAATTTGGCAACCAGTAAGAAGCGCAAAGACGAGAAGGCGAAGCAGCTTGAAATTGAGATGGGGCAAGATTTACAAAAGGAGATCATTGCTGCACTGTATTGTCTGGATGGGAATAAAGTTTATTTGTCCCGTGAGGGGTTTGTTAAGGACATGGAAAAGGTCTTAAAACAAGCCGGATTAAAGCTAAAAAGTCCAGTAAAAAAAGCGATTTTAGCAGCATTGGGGGAAACTGACCCAGAAGCGGAAATCTGTCAGGATAGCAAGGGAAACGTTGAACCGGATACCAGTTTACGGGATACGGAGATTGTGCCTTTACCGGAGGATATCCCTTTACCTTTACCGTTGGAGTATGATAGGAAAACGGGTTTGGATGGGTTAAATAAATTAGTAAAAGTGCATTGTTTGGCGTATCTGGAGGCGGTGGTTTTACCTCATGTCACTGATGCGTGGATTGATTTTGATAAAACGAAGGTGGGGTATGAGATTCCCTTGAATCGGCATTTCTATGTGTATCAGCCTCCTCGCCCCTTGGCGGCGATTGAGGAGGATATTAAGTCTTTAGAGGCGGATATTATGGCGATGTTGGGGGAGGTTGTGTAACATTGGTGGTGATTTAAGGTAGAAAACCAGTGCTGGTAAGGTTTTAAGTTGTGTCTATCTACTCCTCGACATTTCCCCCTCATCCCCTAACCCCTTCTCCACCTCCCTCGTTCCCCCCTACAAGAGGGGGGATGACAGCGGATGCTTCGCTTTTTTTGCACGGGAGAAGGGGAACATGATTCTCTTACTCCCCTCTTGCTCCCCTCTCCCAAGCTTGGGAGAGGGGCTGGGGGTGAGGGCTGGCTTGGGAGAGGGGTTGAGCTTAAGTTGACACGGATGGTTGTGTAATGAATCAGCTAAAAGAATCAAAGGGAGACTAACATTATGCAGGTAACGATTAATTTACCGGATAAGTTAACGGCAAAGGTACAAAATAAATGGGGGGATTTACCGCAAGAAATTCTCCGTCAATTGGTGTTGAAAGCGTTTAGGGAAGGGTTAATTGATTTTGCAGAGTTTCAGGAGTTGGGAACCTTTGCATCTAAAGGGGATTTAAATGAGTTTTTAAAGCAAAATAATATGCTTCATAGTTCGGGGTTACTTAATTTATATGGTTGCTGTGCGGAGGATGATTTCGATGTTGATGATTTAGGGGTAGATAATAGGCTAGATGATGATTTAGAAGGGGTTTTTGATGAGTCGTGACCTTGTTTATTTGTTAGATACTAATGTTTGTATTGTGTATCTTAAAGGAAAGTCCTTACAGGTAAACAGCCGTTTTGACAAGGTTAGTCCCAACAAGATTGCGGTGTGTTCTGTGGTTAAGGCTGAGTTATTCTATGGTTCAATGAAGAGTAATAATCCTCAGAAGTCTCTGAATTTACAACGGTCTTTTTTGAATCAGTTTAGCTCTCTGCCTTTTGATGATAACTGTGCGGAGGTTTACGGAAGGATTAGGTCGGAGTTGGCAAAAGCGGGGACTCCGATTGGTTTTAATGATTTACAAATTGCTTCTATTGCGTTAGCAAATGGCTTAATTTTAGTAACACATAATGTTAGAGAATTTGAACGGATTAAGGGTTTAAAGATTGAGGATTGGGAGGAAAATTAATGGCTTTAATCATTTCAGATGAGCGGACTTTGTTTGTGTAGCCGCGATTTTAATCGCCATGGCTGAGAATAAATACTTGAGAACTCTGGAAAAGATTTTTGGATTTTCTTGTAATAAAGATTTGTGAAAGCGACTCCTAAGCAGTTATTCAGAAAGAGATTTGAGACGATAACCTAAACCATGTACCGTTTCAATTAAATCTTCCGGAGCGCCTACGGCTCGAAGTTTGGAGCGCAGGCTTTTGACATGAACCTTAATCGTATCTTCTTTCGGAGGATTATCGATAGACCAAACATGCTCAATAATGGCACTCCGACTCATGATTTGCCGCCCATTACAAATGAGCAATTCTAAAAGACCATATTCTTTGGGAGTCAAGCGTAAAGTTTGATCGCCGTAGCAGACTTCATAAGTCCCTGGATCTAAACGCAATTGTCCCCACTCTAAAATAGGGGGGGAAACCGTTTGCCCTCGTCGCAGTAGCGCTCGAATTCTCGCCAGTAACTCTGGAATATCCAGAGGCTTAACCATATAGTCATCAGCGCCTGCGTCCAAACCGATGACTTTATCCGTACTGGTATCGCGAGCCGTAATCATCAAAACTGGCATCTGATAACCATTGGAACGCAAGCGTTTGCACAAATGAATCCCATCCAATTTCGGCAACATCATATCGAGCAAAATTAGGTCGTAATCGAGGGTATTCACTTGCACCCAAGCCGCCTCTCCATCGGAAACCGTATCAACGGCATACCGTTGTATCGCCAGGGCTTCAGCCAAAGCTTCAGCCAAATAAATATCATCTTCGACTAGAAGAATTCTCACTTAAAACATACTATTCCCTTATATGAATTTATCACGAGGTCGCCTCAAAATAAACTTGCTCAAGAGAACAGAGAGCGAATGACCTAGACATCAATTGGCTTAACCGAGTTAAGAATTGTAAAAAATATCAAGCGTTTGCCCCTATTCTATGTAAATAATTCCCTGTTCCCTGGAAGGATTTTAGGTATCCTAATCTAAATGGGGAAACCGCTTAGTTGAAGCCGCGATGCACTAGCTGCTGTTATTTCGGAGGAGAACTCAAATGCCAAAATCTATCGGTATCAAAGTTATTATCGGTGGTTATTGTCTGGCATTATTTATCTTTATCGGGGCTAGTGTCACGTCCTATAGCCACCTAACTCAACTGATGGAAGCTTCCCGATGGATGGACTATAGTGACAAGTTAGAGGATTCTCTGCAAGATTTATTGTCTCAGCTCAACAGCGCCTCTGCGATCGCTCAATACCAGCCATGGCTTTTGAAGCAGATCCCAACGCAAGCACAACTGTTGTTACAAGAACAGTTAGGGGCTGTAGTCACTCAGATCCAGAGAACCCAATTGAGTCTGATTCTGGGGGATAGTCTCAGCATCGCCCTACTTATGGTGCTAGGCGGGTTGATCCTGAAGCAGCATTCTAGGTTCAAAGCCGAGTTAGAGTTAAGTCGCGATCGCCCTCTGTCTGAAACAACTCTAGAACAAATGGCGCAACGAGAGCAACTCATCCTCAGTAGCGCTCAACGCATCCGCCAAACCCTGGATCTGGACACCATTCTCGAAACCACAGTCACCGAAGTCCGAGAATTTCTTGGCGTTGATCGAGTCTTAGTCTATCGGATTTGGTCTGACGGTACAGGAAGTACCGTAGCCGAATCTGTCACTCCGGATACCGCACCCATTCTGGGACAAACGTTTCCGGCGGAAGTGTTTCCCGAACAGATGCATCAATTGTACTGTCAAGGACGGATTCGCACCATAGTCAATCCAGAAACCGATGGAGTAACGCCCTGCTTAGTGGAATTCCTCCAGCAGTTAGGTGTCAAATCTAAACTCGTCGTACCCATTCTGCAACAAGAAAAGCTTTGGGGACTGCTGATTGCTCATCACTGTTCTCAACCCAGACAATGGCACTCCTTAGAAATTGACTTACTGTATCAATTAGCCATCCAAGTTACCATCGCCATTCACCAAGCCCAACTCTATCAACAGCTTCAGACGGAATTAATTGAGCGCCAATCCATTGAAGCCCAACTGCGTCAAGCTCGCGATGAACTAGAAATCCGAGTTCAAGAACGGACGGCGGAACTGATGCAGACGAACGCTGATCTCCAGACTCAAATCCATGAACGCCGGGAAGCAGAAGCCGCATTAAGAATTAGTGAAGAACGCTTTCGGGTTGCGCTGCATAACTCACCTATCACCGTATTTAATCAAGACACAAATTTACGTTACACCTGGGTCTATAATCCGGCGAGTCGGATTAATACCGACGCACTAATTGGAAAATCAGAATTAGAAATGTTTGCACCGGAAAATGCCCAAAAGCTAATGCCGATTAAACATCGTGTCTTGACCACAGGAGTAAGTGAGCGCCAAGAGATATCGATTATCGTAGACGGCAAAGTCCGGTACTACGATTTAACCGTAGAACCCTTACGAAACCATGCCGAAGAAGTGGTTGGCATTACCTGTGCCGCCACCAACATTACCGAAATTAGGATTCGGGAACAAGCACTTCGGGAAAGTGAACGGTTTATTCAACGCATTGCTCACGCGATGCCAACCGCTTTGTATCTTTATGATTTAATTGAAAAGCGCAATATCTACAGCAATCAACGGATTACTCAAATTATCGGCTACTCCCCGGAAGAAATTCAAGCAATGGCACCGACATTTCCGCAAAATCTGATTCACCCCGATGATCAATCTAAATGTACCACTGCCATTAAACGATTTGCCACCGCTAAAGAGGGAGAAATTATTGAGACAGAGTATCGCATCCAACATAAATCCGGGGGATGGCGGTGGCTGTATAGTCGCGAGATGGTGTTCACTCGCACGGCTGATGGTTTACCCCAGCAAATTCTCGGTACTGCTCAAGATATTACAGAACACAAGCAGGCAGAATCAATGCGTCTGGCACTGGCACAAGAGCAGGAACTAAGACAACTCCAGCTTAATTTCTTTGCTATGGCATCTCATGAATTTCGCACCCCATTGAGTACTATTTTAGCCAGTGTTCAATTATTGAAATATTACTATCCAGAAGGCTCAGATAATAAAATTTGTCGTAATATTGACCGCATTGAGACAACAGCTAAAACCATGACTCAGCTTTTGGGCGATATCTTAACAATCAGCCGAGCGGAAACTGGGAAACTAGAGTTTACCCCTCACCCACTTGACTTAGAAGAATTTTGTTGGAATTTAGTGGAAGAGATGCAGGTGAATGCGGGAGCAAATTCTTCAATTATTTTTGTTAAACAACATAAACCTTCTATTGTTTACTTAGATGAAAAGTTATTGCGTTCTATTTTAATCAACTTACTGTCTAATGCAATTAAATATTCCCAGAAATGTAGTCAAATAGATTTAATATTGACCTGTAGTCAATCCACAGCAACGTTTCAAATTAAAGACTCAGGCATTGGGATTCCTGTAGAGGATCAAGAAAAATTGTTTGGTATATTTCATCGCGGTACGAACATTGGCAACATTCCCGGCACCGGATTAGGATTAGCGGTTGTCAAGAAATGTCTAGACATACAAGGAGGTACGATTTCAGTCAATAGTGAAGTAGGAGTCGGTACAACGATGACAATCACGATACCATTGCCATCGGCATGACTTATACTGAAGTTGAGACTAAGTACTGGACATAAATTCTATCTGCTGTACTAAGAAACCTTAACAATTCTCAACTCTTTACTGTTCTCTGATCCTTCCTAATCTCAACCGTTAACTTTAATTTTGTCCAACTACTTAGTGCTTGATTTAGGGAAATGAATTATTTTGCTACCTATCTACACCCACAAACATTCTGTACGTCCAAGCCAATTGAATCAATTTCTTTCATGGGGTATTCTTTTCCCTACTACAATCAAGTTCGACAGGCTCTTGCCCAAGCTCTTGCCGAATATCCTGCACTTCCATTAAGAAAAGCTCAGAGGAGCAATTATCTTAATGTTCATACTCCTGAGTATCTCCGAAAACTTGGATTACAAGCTCTTGAAAGACCACTAGATGAGGTAAGTGCCGCCCTACCAGAATTGAGTATTGAATGCGAAGGCTTGGAGTACGGTTTACCTGGATATCTCTATGGTTTAGGAGGCATGATGGAAGCAATTGATCAGATGAAAAAAGGAAACCTGAAACGTGCCTATTGTTTCAGTATGGTCGGACATCATGCTTACAGTAATTGGGGACACGGTTATTGTCTTTTAAATCCTCTAGCTGCGGCAGCACGATACGCTCAGATGCAAGGATTTGAGAAAATTTTGATGATTGACTGGGATATTCATCATGGAGATGGCACTCAGTCAATTTTTAGCCATGATCCCAGCATTTATTGCATTAGCATTCACAGTGCTGTAGACCTTTATATGGCTAAAGCCTCAGACTTAAAATATGGGACAACTACGGCAGCTAAAGCTGTTGGACACTGTAATATTCCTATTTTAAATACATCGTTTCCCGTTGATATTGTAGAGGAACTGGGACTAACGGGTAAGTTTTACGATGGACATGAGAGCATCGACATTTTTCAGCAATCTCTAGATTGCCTGCCGTGGCAACCGGACTTGATTACTATTTTTTCGGGTTATGACTCACATCGGGATGATTGTGGTAAATGTTCAACAGGTTGGACAAATGCTGATTTCTGCAAACTGACTGAAATTGTATTAGATGCTGCCAAGAGATATAGGTGTCCAGTACTCTCTGCTCATGGAGGTGGCTACCGATTACCCGTCACAGTTGCAGCGGCTGTTGCTCATGTCAAGACTTTAGCAACTTATAGGTAGCTATAGCAGTAGACACATCGATTAGGACAAACACACTCTCTGGAGACGTTCCACCGAAACGTCTCTACGAATCCGATGTGTTTTAACAGTCTTGGCGGTTGCAATATTGGTCAGTAATCGGACAAAAGAAAAGGATACTGTACTAAGGTTTGTCAATATTCCTCAAACCCTTACAAAGGACAAATGACAAATGACGCTCTTCACCGTTAACTTGGATTTTTCCTTGCTACTTACCAAGGACTTCCAATCATAGTAAATGCTGCCCAATAATAGGGATGGGAGAGAGACTTATCTCCTTGACTTTCTAATGCTGGCGGTAAAGGAACAGGTTGTCCACTTCCTCGTAATTGTCCCCCTTCCAAACGCACATCACCATTCAGCATAGCAAGCTGTGCTTGTCGTAAGGCTTCAGCTTTAATCGGAGCGGTTTGCAACTTCCGATAAAACTCCGTCATCAACCCAGAAGTCCCTTCATCACTGACGTACCACAAACTTGACAGCGCTGACTTAGCACCCGCTTGCACCGCTAATCCAGCAAACCCTAACTCCGC